>DATJYH010000286.1:0-8270 GCA_035499675.1 Puia sp. | reverse complement strand
GATCATGCTGGGAGTTTGTATATGGATCCTGTCGGGGGAAAAGTCGCAGGGAAGCCTGGCATATAATGCGCTTGTATTTTTCGTCCTTTTTGTAACCCTGCTCTTTGCCAATTTTGCAGAAGCCATCGCGGAAGCCCGTGGTAAGGCGCAGGCAGACAGCCTCCGAAAAACCAGGGAAGATACTCCGGCCAAAAAAATATTCCCGGTGGGAGAAATATTTGTAGATGAAATGAAGATCGTCCCCTCTTCCAGTCTCAGGAAGGGCGACCTGTTCATTTGTGAGACGGGTGATACCATTCCAATGGATGGCGAGATCATAGAAGGACTAGCGACCATTGATGAAAGTGCCATTACCGGCGAGAGTGCCCCGGTGATCCGGGAAGCGGGGGGAGATAAATCTTCGGTAACGGGCGGCACCAAGGTCTTAAGTGACAAAATAAAAGTGAGAGTGACCACCGATCCCGGCGAGAGTTTCCTGGATAAGATGATTGCGCTGGTGGAAGGAGCCTCCCGGCAAAAAACACCCAATGAAATTGCGCTGACCATTTTGTTGGCCGGCTTTACGATTATATTCATTATTGTATGCGTTACGCTCAAGCCTTATGGTGATTATGCGCATACGCCCATCAACATCGCCGCCTTTATTTCGCTGTTCGTTTGCCTGATACCTACCACCATCGGCGGCCTGTTGTCGGCCATTGGGATTGCGGGAATGGACCGCGCCCTGCGGGCCAACGTCATTACAAAAAGCGGCAAGGCTGTAGAAACAGCCGGCGACCTCGATACCCTGCTGCTCGACAAGACCGGCACAATCACGATCGGAAACCGCAAGGCAACACATTTCTGGCCCGAGCCGCATGTAGATGAAGTGCTCTTCGCCGAAACCTGCATGCTGGCGTCATTGGCCGACGAAACACCGGAGGGAAAATCGATCATTGAACTGGCGGAGTCCAAGGGATTCAAAAGACCCATTGTTCAAAAGGAAAAAGTGCATTTTGTGGCATTTACTGCGGAAACACGGAGCAGCGGTATTGACATCGACGGGCTGCACATCCGCAAGGGTGCTTTTGACGCCATACGTAACAAGGTTGAAAGAGCCGGGAACCAAATACCCGAATCGGTTACGTTAAAAGTGAATGAGATTGCCGGCAATGGGGGGACCCCACTGGTAGTCAGCAGCAAAAATGAGGCTATTGGCGTTATAGAGTTGCAGGATATCATCAAACCGGGCATCCAGGAAAGGTTCGAGCGTTTGAGAAAGATGGGGGTTAAGACGGTGATGGTAACCGGCGATAATCCCCTAACGGCCAGGTATATCGCAGAAAAAGCCGGGGTAGATGATTTTATCGCTGAAGCCAAACCGGAGGATAAGATGAATTATATCCGGAAAGAACAACAGGGCGGAAAACTGGTAGCGATGATGGGTGATGGCACCAACGATGCGCCGGCGCTGGCGCAGGCAGATGTGGGCGTGGCCATGAACAGCGGTACGCAAGCCGCCAAGGAAGCGGGCAATATGGTTGACCTGGATAACGACCCCACCAAACTGATCGAGATTGTTGAAATCGGGAAGCAATTGCTTATGACCCGCGGTACGCTGACCACTTTTTCTATCGCCAATGATGTGGCAAAATATTTTGCCATTGTGCCGGCACTTTTCATCCTGTCCATTCCGGGGCTGCAGCACCTGAATATTATGACACTGCATAGTCCCGAGAGTGCCATCCTGTCCGCCGTGATCTTTAATGCGATCATTATTCCACTGCTGATCCCACTGGCCCTGCGTGGCGTAGCCTACCGGCCCATTGGCGCCAGCGCCCTGTTGAGAAGAAATTTGCTGATCTATGGACTCGGGGGTATCCTGGTTCCCTTTGCGGGCATCAAACTGATCGACCTGCTGGTATCTCTTTGGTTTTAAAAAATACGACACATGAAACAACTTATCTTACCTGCCCTCAAACTCACGCTGCTGTGTATCGTTTTCTTTTGCGGGTTGTACACCTTGCTGATCTGGGGAATCGCCCAGTTGGGTCCTGATAAAGGCGAAGGAGAAAGCGTGCAGCGTCATGGCAGCATTGTTGGTTATACCCTGGAGGGCCAGCCCTTCACACAAGACAAATATTTCTGGAGCCGGCCTTCAGCGGTTGCATTCAATGCAGCAGGGAGCGGAGGCAGCAATAAAGGACCCAGCAATCCCGACTACCTGAAAGACGTAGCCGCCCGGATCGACAGTTTTCTGGCACATAACCCCGGTATTCAAAGAAAAGATATTCCATCGGAGCTGGTTACCTTTTCCGGCAGTGGGCTGGACCCCGACCTTTCGCCTGAAGCCGCCTATATACAGGTTTCAAGGATTGCCAAAGTCCGTAACCTCACGGAGGATCGTGTTCGTGCCATCATCGATGTGAACCTGGAGAAACCGCTCCTGGGATTGCTGGGACCTGAAAAAGTAAATGTGCTCAAACTTAATTTGAGCCTGGATAAATTAAACTGACAGAAACTAAATATTCTTCGGTCCTTTATTATAGTTTTTGCCGTCCTCCCCTTTCCAGGGGAGGTATTTTGTCAAAAAATCGGAATTTAGCCCCATGCCGGATAAAGATCAAAATGTTCAGCACTTCATGGAACTGATCCGCCGGTCGAGGCGGGGCAAGTTCAAGATTTATATCGGTATGAGCGCCGGCGTAGGGAAGACCTTCCGTATGCTGCAGGAAGCCCAAACCCTGTTGCGAAATGGAGTAGATGTGAAGATCGGCTATATTGAAACGCACGGACGAAAAGAAACCCATGACCTGCTGGAAGGCCTCCCCGTCATTCCACGGAGGAACCTCTTCTATAAGGGAAAAGAGCTGGATGAAATGGATGTCCAGGCCATCCTGAACCTGCACCCGGAAGTGGTGATCATTGATGAACTGGCACATTCCAATATAGAGGGAAGCAAGAACGAAAAGCGCTGGCAGGATGTTATAGAAATACTGGATGCCGGGATCAATGTGATCAGTGCCGTCAATATCCAGCACATTGAAAGCCTGCATGAAGAGGTCAAGGAAATTACAGGGGTTGATGTGGCCGAAAGGATTCCGGACAGCGTGCTCAGGGAGGCTGATGAAGTGGTGAACATCGATCTGACTGCGGATGAACTGGTGACCCGTTTGAAAGAGGGGAAGATTTACACCGCCGACAAAATTGACATCGCCATGAAGAATTTCTTCCAGTCCGAAAAAATTCTTCAGTTACGTGAACTGGCGCTGAAGGAGGTGGCTACCCAGGTTGAACGAAAAATCGAGTCCGAGCTGCCCCGCAACGCACACCTGCGCACCGAGCGTTTTGTGGCCAGCATCAGCAGCAACCACGAAATTGCGCGAAAAGTGATACGTAAAACGGCGCGGCTTGCCACCTACTATAACTCCAAGTGGTTCGTGCTGTATGTACAGACACCCAGGGAGGATGGCAACAAGATAGGACTGGCTGCCCAGCGGCATCTCATCAATAATTTCAAACTGGCCACTGAACTGGGAGCCGAAGTAATAAAAACAAAGAACGGCAATATTGCAAAAGGCATCATTGAATTTGCCGAGCAAAATGGGATCACCACCATCTGCATTGGCAAACCACATTTGAACCTGTTCAATGTGATTATGAGCACCGCTGTATTCAACCAGTTGTTGAACAAATTGTCTGAAGCGGACATCGACATCGTAATTTTGTCCTGATATGAGCATGCGATTAAAAACCAAATTATCCCTGGGACTGATCTTTCTCTTTGTTGTGATCGTGTCTTTTGGCATCCTCGGAATTGTCAACATCAACCGCCTGAGCCGTGAGTCCAGCCAGGTTTTGAAGAATAACTACGAGTCGCTGGTGTATGCCAACAACATGTTCAAAGCATTGGAGAACATCCGGTCGCAGAAAGACGCACCGCAGATTTTTGAAGAAAACCTGAGAAAGCAGGAAGCCAACATTACCGAGGTGGGAGAAAAAGAAGTCACCCAGGAACTGCGGAAAAATTACAATGAACTGCTGGCGGACCCAGCCGATACCAGCAATTATCCCGAGATCAGGAACTCGCTGATCAGCATCCAGGACCTCAATGAAATGGCCATCCTGCGGAAGAATGCGGCGGCCCAAAAAACAGCAGAGGATGCAAAACTCTGGCTGAATGTGATCTTCACCATATTAACCCTTATTGCTTTCACTTTTATCTTCAACCTGCCCGGCATCATCTCCAAACCCATCAGCAGCCTCTCGGAAGGCATCATGGCGATCTCCGACAAAAACTATAAAAAAAGAATTTACCTGAAGCAGGACGATGAGTTTGGTGACCTGGCGACGGCCTTCAACAACATGGCAGAAAAGCTGGATGAATATGAGAACAGCAACCTCTCGCAGATCAAGTTTGAGAAAAGCCGTATTGAAACGATCATTAACCAGATGAAGGATGGGATCATCGGGCTTGACAATAACCGGAACATCCTTTTCCTGAATGCAGTAGCCGAAAAACTACTCGGTCTTCGGGAGCGGGATATTATTGGGAAATACGCACCCGATGTGGCGCTGAAAAATGACCTGATGCGTACATTGCTGCAGACGGATGAGGAGAAAAAGGACCTGAAGATCTATGCCGACCGGAAAGAAAGTTATTTCAGCAAGGATATCCTGAATGTGACCAATAACAACCAGGTGATCGGCCAGGTGATCGTGCTGCGGAACATTACACCTTTCCATGAATTGAATGAGGCAAAGACCAATTTTATCGCCACTGTGTCGCACGAACTGAAAACACCCATCTCTTCCATCAAAATGAGTGCACAGCTCCTGGAAGATGGCCGCATCGGAACCCTGGGGCCGGAACAGAAAGAACTCATCCAAAGCATCCGCGACGATGCCGACCGGCTGCTCAAGATTACCGGCGAGCTGCTCAATATGGCACAGGTGGAAACCGGGAATATCCAGCTCAAACTGCAGGCCACCCAGCCCGCTACCATCGTGGAACAGGCGTTGCAGGCCGTGCAGTTCCAGGCACAGCAAAAGAATATCAACCTCGACCTCCGCATCGACGACTCCCTGCCACCCATCAACGCTGATTCTGAAAAAAGCACCTGGGTGCTGATCAATTTTTTGACCAATGCCATTAAGTTTTCACCGGAGGGCAGTTCCATTACGGTGTCGGTACACCGAAAGGACCATGCGGTAGAATTCCAGGTCCTCGATCACGGCCGCGGCATCGACGAAAAATATCTCCCGCGGATCTTCGACCGTTACTTCAAGGTACCGGGTACGCATGAACGAAGCGGCACCGGGCTGGGACTCGCCATCTCCAAGGAATTCATCGAGGCCCAGGGCGGAACCATCTGGGTACAAAGCCGCGTAGGGGAAGGAAGCAAATTCGGTTTTGCGTTCAAGGCAGCCTGACCTGTCGCGTTCTGCCCGGTATCAGGCAAGAGATTTTGCCCGTGTTATATTGGAAGATTGTTTCCTGTACCTGGCGAGGTTTACCAGCAACACGCTCAGCAGGATGACCGCAAGCCCGCCCCACTGCCAGCCCGTAAGCGTTTCTCCCGCCAATGCGATCCCCAGCAATACGGCCACTACCGGGTTTACGTAAGCATGCGTACTGACCTGGGTTGCGGGTCTTACCTGTAACAGCCAGGTATATGCGCTATATCCCGCCAGGGAACCAAAGCTGATGAGATAGAGCAAAGAAAGCCAGGACTGGACGGACACCTGCTGCGGGTGGAACTGGCTCCATTCGCCGCTGATCCCGCCGACCAGGAAAAAAGCAGCGCCCCCGGTCAGCATCTGCCAGGCGGTAGCCACCGAATGGGAGATTCCCTGGAGCCGGTACTTGGAATAGAGCGACCCGCCTGCCCAGCAGGCAGCACCTACCACCAGGATGCCCATGGCGCCGAGTTGTGCGCGATTCCCTTCGGAATTATGCAGGGCGCCGGATACGTGTTCGCTAAACAGCATGATCACCCCCGTAAAACCCAGCACCAATCCTGCCAGGGTGGCTTTGTGGCTGAAGTTCGCGGCACGGTTCCGCTGGTCGAGTATGACCACCCAAATCGGCGATGCCGCCGTCAGCACCGCTACAAAGGAACTGGGAAGAAATTGTTCAGCCCACACCACGGCACCATTTCCAAAAAACAGCAGCAGCAATCCGCTGACGATTGCAGGCCGGATCAGCGCCGGGGAAATCAACCGTTCGCCCCGGATGGCACACCAAACCAGCAGCAGGAGGCCTGCCGAAAAAAAACGCATGCCCGCCATGACCAGCGCAGGAATGGATTGGATCGCGATGCGGATAAACAAATAAGTGGAGCCCCATACCAGGTACACAATGGCGAATGCCAGAACGACCAACATCGCAGGTGCGTGTTTTTGTGAAGCGGCAGACATATGCTATTTTTTGGGTATCACCAGTTGTTGTTCTTCTTTCAATGTTTGCAAAACAATCGTTGTTTTGGTAGACTGGATATTAGGGATCTTGCTGAACTTTGTGCGCATCAGGTTCATCAGGGCGGCGGAATCCGCAGCCCTTACTTTTACCAGGTAACAGTCCTCCCCGGCAATATGATGCACTTCCTGTACACCGGGTATTTTTGCCAACGCCAGTCCCGACTGGCTGGAACCCAATCCGTCAGCGGCACGGATAAATATAAAGGCCAGCAACTGCTGACCGACCGCCCCGGGGTTGATCGCCGTCCTGTACCCGGTGATCACTTTTTTTTCCTCCAGTTTCCGGACCCTTTCAAGCACTGCGGACGGCGCCATATTCAGTTCCCTCGCCAGCTCTGCATTTGATACGCGGGCATTCGCCTGCATCTGCTCCAGGATAAAAAGGTCGGTGGCATCCAGTTCCAGGTTCATTAATTTTTAGGTAAATTTAGGAGAGTTTAGAATTAAATACAAAATATACAGACAAAAAAAGAATATAATTCACATAAAAGACACAAAAACAGAATTTGCATTTTACCGTGCAGGCAAAAAAAGACCCCGGCTTTACCGGGGTCCTGCATGCTGCGAACTGGTTTCACAAACACAGATCAGATAAGATTCAATGGTTATGCGCATTTGCCGGGGTGGATCTACTTCACTGTCACCTGCCTGGTGATGCAGGAGTGCGGCCAGGCTGTATCTCCCACCCCCTACTCCTATACGCACTAGCCTGCCGTTTGGTTTTTTCAATCCCGGTTTATTTTGAGTGTGTTTTTACGGTGCGGGATGGCTGGCCGGGATGATCAATGGACTGTTGAAGAGATCTTGCCAGAATCCTGTACTAAGCCATTGTCAAACGGCTAATGCGATGACATTAAATTATAAATCAAATCATTATATTCAGTTTTGTGCCCATGCCTGATTAATTTGATTTTCTTTCTAAAAGTTGTAAATTACAACGAACGATTGCCCAACTAAATTTCCAGTATGAAAAAAGTATCGGATATTTTTTCTCACAAAGGAAAAAGGATTACTGCTGTATCTCCTGACACCACGGTATTGGAAGCGTTGAAGATCATGGCCGACCAGAATATCGGTTCTGTTATGGTGATAAGCAACCAGGAATACCTCGGTATCATGACCGAAAGAGATTACTCCCGGAAAGTCATCCTGAAGGGAAAATCGTCCACCGATACAAAGGTTTCGGAAATCATGTCGCACGACATGCCCGCGGTAACACCGGCCGACAGCATCGAACATTGTATGGCACTCATGTCGGAGCGGAACATCCGCTATCTCCCCGTATTCGAGAACAATAAATTGTGCGGTATTGTATCGATCAACGACCTGGTCAGGGAAACCATTCTCACCCAGCAGGAAACCATCTCGCAGTTAAAGGATTATTTGCACGCAAGCATGTGAGGATAGCCGACCTCGTCTGCCGAATCCGCCTCGGGCGGAGCAGGCGGGCATCTCCGCTCAATTGAACTTTATCACCTCAAAATCCGAAGCTTTTATCGTTCCCAGTTGCTGTAGTTCATCATTGTTCCAGCGGTCATCGGGAGCGCCACTGATATACATGTTGCTCCCGATATCTGCCAGGATAAGACCGTACTTCTTCATGGCCTGTAAAATAACCTGCAGATGCGGGGAATAACCACTGATATCGACGGATTGTTTGAGCCGGAGACGACCTCCGAACGGAAGTGAGGCATCGGGTTGACCCGAACTATTCACCTGGTGCCTGGCCGGGGCAATATAAGCGGGCAAAACATTTGAACTGGTCAGGGTAAACCGGATGGCGTGATTGATCGTTCCTTTCAATACCTCAT
>DATJYH010000285.1:0-7608 GCA_035499675.1 Puia sp. | reverse complement strand
CAGCACCAGTTGCGGCGCCGTGAGTTCCGTCGACTTATCCGGTATTTCATTCTGTGTTACATAAAATACTTCGCGGATGGGCTCATCGATGCTGAATGACCACGCGTTGAAAGTGGTAGTGACATCCCTGGCCATGATACCAACCTTCCAGCGATCGCCAATGAACTGCATCCCCGCATCAAAACCAAAACCCCATGACTTTGCAAAATCACCGGCCAGCCGGTGAATGATTTTTGCGTTCAGACCCATATTGATCTTTACATCATTTTGTGTTTTGAGTTGCTGGGCCAGTGAAAAAATAAACGCATAATCCTGGGAGGAAAACGTAGTGATGTTGGCGAAATTAATACTGCCGTCGGGCTGGACCAGAAATACCGTATTAGGAATATCGTCTACGGCAAAACGAAGCAGGGTCAACCCCAGGGTTCTTTTGTTATCCTTTAACGGAAGAACCAGGTTGGCGAAATCGTATTTACCAATCCCTGCAAAATATTCCGAGTGCATAAGGTTTAGTTGCGGGTTATCTTTTACGTTGACCAGACCCGCGGGGTTCCAGTACCCCGCCGTCCCGTCGTCAACGGATGCAATCTGCGCATTCCCCATTGACATGCCTCTCGCGCCGGCTCCGATATTTAAAAACTCGTTTGAATAAGTGGCGAATTGGGCGGATGCGCTATAGCAACATACAATCACGAGCGGGGTTAGTAAAGTGAAGATTTTTGCCATCTGACGCATCTTTTTCATACACGTTGTCAGATGAAGCCCACCCAGCATTCTTTCCATCATAAGCCAATAGTTACAATAATCGTTTTGTATATGTTTTCAAGACAGTACGGCTGTTCATGGCACAGTTTTCAGAATACTGGTGTAATGACTGGTTTCCACAGATATTGGCTGCATCCGTATTGTGTACCATACGATTACAGGAGAGCTATGGTTTCCGCCCGCCCGCAACATGGGTAGTACTCTCTAACGGCGTTTCAACCGTATTATTGTACCTTTTCGCACCCAAAAACCCTTAACGTTCAGGGCTTTCAAACAATTTTGCGCGCCGGGCCTTCCACCCCGAAACTGCCGCGAATTTGGCGTATTTCGGGCGGTTTCCGACTTTTTTTCTTACGAATGCCGGAAAAATAAACGGTCCAACGGACCCTACAGACCACCGGTCGATTCACGCCCTGCCTTCTACCATACCCAAAGCGGTTAATCCTTATTTTTGTCAAAATTGACGAACATCTCATGTCACTTATCGAGGAACTACAATGGAGAGGAATGATCCAGGATATCATACCCGGAACGGAGGAACAGCTTACCCGGGAAATGACCACGGGCTATATCGGCTTCGACCCTACGGCTGATAGTTTACATATCGGCAGCCTGGTCCCGATATTGCTGCTCGTTCATCTTCAAAAGGCCGGTCATAAACCCATCGCCCTGGTGGGGGGAGCTACAGGCATGGTTGGCGATCCGAGCGGCAAAAGTGAAGAGCGAAACCTGTTAGACGAGCAGACATTGAACCATAACCTCGCCGGCATAAAAAAGCAGCTTGAAAAATACCTTGATTTTGATCCATCGAAACCCAACGCAGCCGAAATGGTCAATAATTACGACTGGTTCAGGGATTTCAACCTGCTGCATTTTATCAGGGATATCGGCAAACACATAACGGTAAATTACATGATGGCCAAGGACAGCGTTAAAAAGCGCCTGGAAGGAGAAACAGGGATGAGTTTCACGGAATTTACCTACCAGCTGATCCAGGGTTATGATTTTTATTGGCTTCATACCCATAAACATTGTAAGCTGCAAATGGGTGGCAGTGATCAGTGGGGCAATATCACCACCGGCACGGAACTGATCAGGCGGAAATCCGGGGCAGAGGCTTTTGCGCTCACCTGCCCATTGGTGACCCGGGCCGATGGCGGAAAATTCGGGAAAACTGAAAAGGGAAATATCTGGCTGGATCCGGAAAAGACCTCCCCCTACCAGTTTTACCAGTTCTGGCTGAATGCCGCTGACGCCGATGCAGAAAAATGGATCAGGACCTTTACTTTCCTTTCAAGAAAAGAGATTGAATTACTTACTGAACGGCAGCGTCGGGACCCCGCTTCCCGGAGTATGCAAAAAGCACTTGCGGAAGCGGTAACCTTGTTTGTACACGGAAAAGAAGGATTTGATGCCGCCCTCGAGACCACCGGAAAATTGTTTTCGAATCAACAGGCGCCGGTCGAAAGCCTGAGCCAGGATGACCTGGAAAATATGGAGGGGGTTGTAAAATTTGATTTCCCGCTATTGAAAATCAAAGCCGGCATCGATATCGTTTCTTTCCTCGCGGAATCCGGAAGTTTCCCGAGCAAGGGAGAGGCGAGAAAGATGATCCAAAATGGCGGCGTAAGTATCAACCGGAGAAAAATCGACGATGTGGGCATGTCCATCACCGACTCCCATCTCCTTCACCGCCAATATATCCTGGTACAAAAAGGGAAAAAGCATTTTTACCTGGTCAAAGCCGTCTGACGGTATGCCTGCGGGCGATATTTTTCAGGTCGTGATACCTGTACTTTTTTTTGTCCAGAGGTTTCTCGTCAGATAGAAGACAACTACGCCCCCGAGGGCCAGGAGCAGGCCCAGCCAGGCCACTTTGCCGGTGGAATAAAAAACAAACAACCAGATGGCAATGGAAAACAATACCGGTAACGGATAGAGCCACATTTTAAAAGGGAGATTTGCGGTGCCGTTGCGACGCCTGAGCAGCGACACACCGACCGCCTGGGCTACAAATTGCACCAGGATCCTCATGGCCAGGATGGCGCTGATGACGTCCGTAAGTTTGAACAGGAAACTGAAGACGAACCCCAACCCACCTATAAACAGCAGCGACACATACGGGAACCCTTTTACCGGATGCAGCCTCGCAAACAAAGGGAAAAAATGCCCATCGGCCGCAGCCGCATATGGCACCCTTGAATAACCCAGGACCACCGCAAACAAAGACGCAAATGCAATCCACAACACCAGCACGGTAGCCAGCATGGCTGCCCCGGAACCATATATTTTTTCCACAAAACTGCTCACAATAAAATCGGATTTCACCGCCTCCTGCCAGGGTATTACCGACACGATACTAACGTTCATGCACAGGTACAAAATAGCGATGCCAATAATAGAAATAAATATACTCAGGGGAATGTTCCGCCCCGGGTTCCTGATCTCACTGCCCAGGTGGCAAACATTATAATACCCGAGGTAGCTGTAGATGGTTTTGACAGATGCCTGTCCCAGTAAAAGAGAAAAACCGATGTCCCAGAATGACTGATGCGGATCCGGCAAACAGGAGTAGGCAACCTGGCGGTGGGTAAATCCGCTCACGATGATCCAGAGCATGATGATGATCACGCCCGCCCATAGCAATACCGAAATTTTGCCAATAGTACCTATGCGCCGATACAACAAAAACAGGATGAGCAACACCACGACCCCGGAAACCAGCTTCCGTTCAACACCGGTAAGCGGCACCAGGTAGCTGAAATACTGCGCAAACCCAATGGCCCCGGAAGCGACCACCAGCGGGGCCTGTAGACAGGTTTGCCATACAAACAGGAATGACATCAACCGGCCCCATTTTTTTCCATAAGCTTCCTTCAGGAAATTGTAACTACCCCCCGCCGCAGGATAAGCAGCCCCGAGTTCGCTCCATATCATACCATCCATCAGGGCGGTAACCGCCCCGAAAACCCAGGCCCATAAAAAAAGGTTACTCCCCATGATTTTGATGACCAGGGGCATCACCACAAAAGGGCCAATTCCCACCATATCGATCATGTTGATGGAAGTGGCCTGGATCAGGCTGATTTCCCGTTTGAGCGCAGTGTTACCGGTTCCCATCAATGGTAATTGGTATAGGTCATAAAAAATGCCGCTGCTGACCATCCACGTATAAAAAGACGGCCGGCAGGCAATCCTAGGTCAGGTTTTCGTTAGCTTTTTGCAAATTGCTGAATGCCATCCACGAGCAGGTCCAGGTCGCCGGTGAGCGTATACACATTGGGGGTAACCCTTACCCCATGCAGGTTTTCCCATTCAATGCCCACTGAATGTATTTTGTATTTGTCGAACAAAAAAGATTCCAGCTCCGCTGGTTTTTTTCCTTCAACGCCCACTAACCCTATGGCACAACCGAAACCAGGTTTCATAGAAGTAAATAATTTCACCCTCGGCACATCCTTTACTTTACCCATCCAGTAATTTTTGAGATAAAGCAGTCGTTGTTCCTTTCTTGCCGCGCCGATCATTTCATAAAATTCAATCGCCTTACCGGTGGCCTGTTCAATAAAAAAAGGCCTTGTGCCCAGGCTTTCAAATTTGCGGATGTCGGCACTGCCTGGGTCCCCGCTGGCAAACAGGGGATAGAGTTTGCCGATCTTCTCCTTTTTTACATAGAGCATACCCGTACCGATACAGGCCGCCAGCCATTTGTGCAGGCTGGTGCCGAAATAATCGCAGTGCAGGTCCGGGACAGTGAACTCAAAATGCGCAAAACTATGCGCCCCGTCAACCAGCACTTCAATGTTCTGCTGGTGGGCCAGGTCGGCGATCCGTTTTACGGGAAGTATTTGACCGCTCCAGTTGATGATATGTGTCAGATGCACGAGCCTGGTCCGTGAAGTGAACTTGCTTGTATACTGGGTAACCAGGTAGTCATTGTCCTCGCTGGGAAGTGCCAGGTCAACCCAAACCAATTTGATGCCATCTCGTTTTTCGCGTTGTTTCCAGGCATTGATCATATTGGGATAGTCATATTTACAAAGCACCACTTCGTCGCCCGGTTTCAGATCGAGTCCGAAAATAACCGTTTCCAGTGCCTCGGAAGCGTTCCGGTGTATGGCTATTTCTTCCGCCGAACAACCTGCCAGCCCGGCCAGGTTCCTGCGCAGGGGCTCACGTCCCTGGTCAAGGATCCGCCACATATAATAACTGGGTGCCTCATTGGAAAGGTCACTAAAACGCTTCATGGCATCCTGTACGATCTTGGGCGAGGGTGAAACACCGCCGTTGTTAAGATTGATCAGCGACGGCGATACCGTGAAAGATTCCCTCACATAGTACCAGAAATCTTCATCGGCAGCCAGCTGGCCCGGCGTGCTGCCGGCCTTTTCAGCCAGTGCCTTATCAAGGCTCAGGCTCCAGTGCTCCGGGCGACCGGCAGCGGATAACGCTGTCACGGAAAGAGAGCCGAATACGCTAAGAAAGGAACGACGGTTAAAAAGACTCATGTGACTGTTTTTAGATATTTGTTTAAATGTAGCAAAAAATACAGCAACAAGGCAGACTGTCGGTCTCTTGGACTCAAAAAGGGCATCACTACACCCTTTCCGGGTGGATCATTGCATTAATTTGTATTTTGGTATGTTGGCCACAGGTCTTATTTTTGCAATCCCTTTTTGGGGACGGATTGCCCGATAGTATAATGGTAGTACGACAGATTTTGGTTCTGTTTGTCGAGGTTCGAATCCTCGTCGGGCAACAAGAGACCCCGAAGCTTTGCTTCGGGGTTTTGTTTTTGTGGTAGTGCACCGAGCTCTGCTCGGGTGAACGAACACGAAAACAAAACTAGTCCCGCTGACGCGGGGCGTGGTTGTTTGGGTAATGCAAATGCGGAGTGGATCATCGGAGGCGGACGATAGGACGCCGGAGATAATCCACCTTAGGCAACAGGTGCCTCTAAGCAAGGCTGGGAGTTTTATTTTTTCAGCTTTGGATAGAATCCGAATAGCTACAGTCTGTTATCTCAAAACAGCATAAATATAAATAATTTGGCTTCAAAGAATCAGGATTGCTTCGTTCCATGTCTGCTATTTGGGGATGGTTGGCAAACTTAAATTTTATCGTGTCCAATGCCGCGGGCAAAAGCCGCTTTGGAAACGAGTCAATATCCACCAAAATCGAATCGTTGAAGAAGTTGCCCAGGAACAAAGGACTAATTTCAGGAAGCTTGTGTTCTAAGAGCGCAGCACGAAGGGCAATTTGCAATACTTTCGCCGTATCGCTCGGGGGGCGACTATCTGCACCGATCGGCATTTGCAAGCAGCACACAATATCACCAAAAAACGATCACCAAATACGACCGCGAATTTTCTAACGCTATCCGCAGATAAATTCTATTTCAGATTTTTCTGCAAAGCGAATTCGCAAACAATTATTTCGTCCTTATTATCAAGATAAGACACTACATATTTTTTGCGGAAATTAATGCACCTGAGATTTAGCGCTTTCCAGGCAGGAGGATGCTTACAAGGCCGACGAGTAATTCCGTCATCTGAAAGCGACCCAAAAAGTCAAAAGCATCATCGACGAATTTCTTTGCAGTTTTGGGTAAACCTTCGCCTTCAATAAACAATGCTATGCGGGCAACTTCTTCAACGGCAGGTTCAAGAATCGTTACTTTCCTTTTGCCCATTTATCAATGAGTTTGTAGGCCAGCTTCTTGCCATCAGCAAGCGACAGCTTTTTGGCACTGACTGCCTTGACGGCTGCCTTAGTCCGAAGGTCTTCATATTCCTTCCGGGGAAGTACAACGTATTCTTTATTTTCAATATTTAGCGTGTTCATCTGGGCAAATTTGGCTTTAATCTAATAAAAATACCGATGAAATATAAATTATTAATCCAGAAAAACTTAAGCTCCAACTAAGGTCAGGGTAGCATCGTTACACATAATCACCCTCATCCTATTTGATTCTCGTGGGTATTCCCCCGTTTTAAATACGGGCTGCAAACATGACGTCAGGGACATAAATGGACACTTCTGTGATTTTAAGTCATAACAAAATACAATCAAAATTCCTGATCCGGATGTTTAACAAATTAGGCCTGCGCCACCTGAAAGTTCGGTATCAGACAACAGAGATCCAGGCGCTTAGTTTGGCGACCAAACTCAAATCCAACAGGAATTTCTTCGAGAAGCGTCCAATCCGGGCAATTCAGGCCAAAACCAAACGAGGCCTGATAAAACTCAAACCCGCTATAATCAAGCACTGTAGCGGGTTTTTTCATTTTCACAACTTTCGTTAGAATAGGGCAAATTTCCCAAAATGTATTACACTTTGTATTACGGTTTGTGTTACGCTTTTTAGAATTGGAAATTTTTAGTCAACTCTTCGAATTATTAATTTTTCTTGATTGCAAAATATTGGCAATTGAAATGATTCTTAACAATTTTCCTAAGACGGGGAATTTTAATTAAAAATGGTTCGAAAATATGAGGAGCTGACACTTTCACCCAGCCTGATATAACCGGACAAGCTTTTCACTAGGGCAGCATATTTTTAATGATTTATGCATCGTGAATTTATTAAGCAAACGAATTGAAATTTACAGTAAACCTGAAAGCAATGATCATAAATAATTCTTTATTCAAGTAGTAATAGCTTCATCTGATCTTTATTCAGGAATTTTATAAACTCAAGTAGTTTGATGCAATGTGCATAGGCCTGAAAGTATATCTTTTTTTGACATGGTGTCCGCCACTTCTGTGAAGAATATCGGCTAATGATTTCATTACGTTGATGATATACTCACCTTTATTGACCATTACACATTCACTTTGTGC
>DATJYH010000284.1:0-3651 GCA_035499675.1 Puia sp. | reverse complement strand
CAATAACGAGCACTCCAATTGCAAGCAGGGGGCAAAAATTGGTTTCGTTCGGGGTTTTTGGATATATTATTTGTAATTAGTATTCAAATTTTCGAAATCATTTGACTAAAAGCTATGAGGTCTCAGATTTTATCTCGATATTTGGCCTGTAATACTTCCCTATCCGTTTGATGAACCTGTTTTGGCAGGTTTTTTTATTTCCAATCTGCTCGAGACTCCCTTAAAATCTGGTATCAATCAAGTTCCGACATTCCTGAGAAAGCCTGGTTCCCTATTGTAAACTTGATTAATATCATCGTATGTCTTTTTATGTCCGTACCCGCTTGACATGGCTTGTATTGATTGTATGCAGCGCCAGTCATCTTTTTGCAGGTCAGAGTTCCTACAGACCCGTTTCCCCATTTCCCGTAACATTTCTAACCACTGTTAAACAAGTGGATGCCGGTTTCAACCTGGGCGATCTCAATGCAAAGAAACAAGCCAGGATCTGTTCCTGTCAAATCCTGAGTATGTCTTCCAACAACTATCGCCACGACAACGTCGCTGTATTGGCCGAGAAGGTCAATACCGGGAATTTTTCCGCCGGATCCGTTATGGCTGCCGAGCGTATCGAAAAAGAAAAGAAACACCTGAAGCTGATGTTCTACGACAGGTTGAAAGTAATCTATCGCAGTTCTGAAGCGACGGATTGCAAAAGCATGTTCAGCAAACTGAAGGAGCAAAACAGTTCCCTGGTGTTGTACGATATCCTGGATGCGGATATCAGGTTGTAAGCTGACAACGTTTAGTATTGTTCGTTTTCGCTGGGGAAGTCTTTTGATTTTACGTCCCTGATATAGGACTGTACGGCCTTTGTGATCTGTTCGTGCAGTTTGAGATACTGGCGCAGAAACCTGGGCTTGAACTCAGTATTGATCCCAAGCATATCGTGCATTACCAGCACCTGCCCGTCGCAATTGCCGCCTGCGCCGATCCCGATGGTCGGGATATGCAGGCTCCCGGTCACTTCCCTGGCAAGGGCTGCAGGAATCTTCTCCAGTACTACGGCAAAACAGCCGGCTTCTTCCAGCAGCCTGGCGTCTTTTTTTAACTTTTCTGCCTCAGCTTCTTCCCTGGCCCTGACCGTATAGGTCCCGAATTTATAAATAGACTGTGGCGTAAGTCCAAGATGTCCCATCACGGGTACACCCGCGGCGATGATCCTTTTTACCGACTCCAGCACCTCCTCGCCTCCCTCCAGCTTGACGGCATGCGCCCCGGTTTCCTTCATGATACGAAAAGTGGACATCAGTGCTTCCTTTGAATTGGACTGGTAGGATCCAAAGGGAAGATCGACCACTACCAGGCAGCGGTTTATACCCCGAATAACGGAGGAGGCATGATAGATCATCTGGTCCAGCGTGATCGGGAGGGTGGTTTCATGACCCGCCATCACGTTGGAGGCCGAGTCGCCCACCAGGATCACATCAATCCCTGCCGCATCAAAAAGCCTGGCAAAGGAAAAATCGTAGGCCGTGATCATGGATATCTTCTCCCCCGCAGCCTTCATCTTCTGCAGGGTGTTGGTAGTTATTTTTTTGACATCTTTTTGCGTGGGCATGGGTTATTTTTTAAGATGCTTTTGTAAACGGCGGCCTGGAGGATATGGCTCTGCATTTAGAATAAAACATAACCCGTTGAGCGGCTGCTAAGGTAGGAAAGTTTCGGATGTTGGGATTTTTGTTTTTGCCTGGCAGATGGTGGAAACGATGGCCGATGCCCGATCGCCGTGTTCAGATGACAGTTGACAGACCTCCATTCAGCAGGGTTGATAATTTTTGCCCGCATCCCGCATCCGACTCCCGACCCCGGACTCACTGCAATATTCCCTTGCTCTTCAACTCCACATACAAATGCTGTATCAGGCCATCCACCAGGCCGATCTTGGGCACAAAGATCTCCTCGATATTGGCCCAGCGCATTACGTTGATATATATCTGGAGGGCGGGTACGATCACATCGGCGCGGTCCTCGCGGAACTTGTAGAGCCGTATGCGGTCTTCCACGGAAAAACTGCCCAACTCTTTGTAATAGTCTTTCAGAAGTTCAAGCGGAAGCGGTTTGCCGTCCTTTCTCTTGGAGATGGAAAATACTTTGTTGATATTCCCACCGGACCCAATGGCAATGATATCATTGTCGTGCCCCCGTGTTTCCTTCTTGATAAATTCCTTCATGTTGTCCCAATGACTGTCCCTGACCTGGTTCTTTAGCAGCCGGATGGTACCGATGTTAAAAGACTCCTTGAAGACAAGAATATCATCGGCGAAGAAAGTAAGTTCGGTGCTGCCGCCGCCAACATCGATGTACAGGTACGAATGGTCTTTGTCGAGGTTTTCTGCAATATGGTTTTCATAGATCAGCGAGGCCTCGTCGCCACCCGTGATCACTTCGATCTTGATCCCGGTTTCGCGTTTGATTTCATCAATGATGGAGGGGGCATTTACGGCATCCCGCATGGCGGAGGTAGCTGCGGCTTTCAGGTATTGCACACCATGAGCTTCCATCAGGAACTTATAGGCCTTGATGGTATTCATGATCATTTCTTTTTTTCCGGGGGAGATCTCTTTTTCTTCGAACACGTCAAAACCCAGGCGGAGGGGGACCCTCACCAGGTTGAGTTTGTTGAACTCAGGCTTGCCATTGTTGATGATGACGTCTGAAATCAGCAGCCTCGCTGCATTGCTACCGATGTCTATTGCTGCCAGTCTCATGAAATGCGTCAATGTTTTCTATCAGGTGGCAGAAACAACTTCCCGGGTTGATAATTCCCTGAGTGATTGGAAAGCGGTGGTTTCTGCACTTTTTACATCTGTCTGATGCAGGTAATTGTATATTTCAATTTGTGAACGGATCTTTTTCCTGGCATGGTCGCGTTTGTACCGGTTGCTTAGTTCATTGTCCAGCCAGCGGGCCTTTACATTGTCAGACAACTGGATGTCCAGGATGTCTTTCAGCTCTTTTACAATCAGCGGATCGGTAACGGGACAGGTCACTTCCACGCGGTGATCCAGGTTGCGGATCATCCAGTCGGCCGAAGATATATAAACTTTTTCTTTTCCATCGTTGTGAAATATGAACACCCGCGCGTGCTCAAGGTATTCATCGAGGATGCTGATGGCGATAACAGGTTTGATGAATTTTTTATTTTCCGAAAACATGCAAAAGATGCCGCGAACGATGAGTTTGATCTGTACCCCTGCGCGCGCTGCTTCGTACAGTTTAAAGATCAGTTCGTCATCCGACAAGGAATTTATTTTTATGGTCATTGCCGCATAACGTTTGTACCGGGCGATCTTGATCTCCCGGTTGATCATCTTGATCAGTTCCTTGCGCAGTGTTGTGGGACAGGGGATGAGCGTTTTACAGGATTTTAGCTGTGAGGTCCCGTCTTTCCATTTTTCCAGGTAGTTGAACACACGGTTCACATCCGCCATGATGTTACGGTTGGAGGTCAGCAGCATGTGATCGCAGTAGATCCTTGCTGTTTTTTCATTCAGGTTGCCGGTGCTCACAAATCCATAGTGAATGGTACGGTGGTTAACTCTTTTTTTGATAAGGCAGATCTTGGCATGCACTTTTACCGTGGGGATGGTGATCATCACTCTTACACCC
>DATJYH010000283.1:0-10683 GCA_035499675.1 Puia sp. | reverse complement strand
CATCATTTCTCAGGTACTCGTTCATGTAGACAAGACTGCCATCCCTGTTTATCGCAGCCAGGTAAAAATAACAACGATGCCCCAGGGCTGCCGCTATCCAGTCCCCCATTCCTATCGAGTTGGCGTTATTGGAAGATTTTTTTTGCAGAGAGAATTCAATTGTGTTACGAGAACACAAAGAAACCTTATTCCAACTTCCTGTTTCATAGCACGGAATGGACATTTTCTGTACTACAAATTGGATGAACCATGTAGGGCTTCCCCTACAGGCTTCTGCCGGCAGAGATTTGTAAAATAGAAAACCTTATCACCCTCCAGTCAGGAGAAGGATCGGATGATGATGGAGATCTGTTCAAATTCGATGGATTTGTCCACGAAATAATCAGCGCCCAGTGATTTGCATTTTCTTTTATAGTAGGCACTGGCCTGGTTGCTCAGCATGATGGTGGTTATCCTGTTGTGATGTTGCTTGATATAGCGGAGGAGTTCGATCCCGCTTTGGCCGGGCAGGTTGATATCGAGTATCGCCACATCGGCGTGCACCTCATTCAACAATCCCTGCGCCTCAACGAAGTTTTTTGCGTAAAAGCAGTCGCCAACATGATCCAGCCCGGACAGGATCTCGGAGAGACGTTCATGCAGGATCTGGGAATCATCAACGATCAGGACGGCGATCTCGTTTGGGTTTGTTTGCATTTGCGACCCAAGATTAGCGGAACGGAACGGATTGTACAATAGAATGAATGTTTGGTTTGGGGTAATGTATTTGAGCCCGGGTCTGTAGTATAAATGCTACAGTTTATTTAGATATTTTTTTCTTCAAAGCAGTTTGTTCTCCACCGAATAGAGCGTTAGGTCGGCGTTTGTTTTTAAATTCATTTTGGAGAGGATGCGGGCCCGGTAGGTGCTGACGGTGGTTACGCTTAAGGATAACTGTTGGGCTATTTCAGACACGGCCTTACCGCCGGCCAGTAATTTCAGTACCTCAAATTCCCTATCGGACAGATGTTCGTGGGGCAGTTTGTCGGCATCCGTATCCAGGGTCGTGGCAAGCTTTTCTGCAATGGAAGCGGTGATGTATTTTTTTCCCGTCAGCACCCGCTCTACGGCCTTTACGAGCTCTTCTGGGGCAGAATCCTTGTTCAGGTATCCGGAGGCGCCCGCCCTTAATACCCGGATGGCATATTGATCTTCCGGGTGCACACTGAGGATGAGCACAGGAAGCCTGGGATGGGTTTGCCGGATCTGCTGCAATACTTCCAATCCGCTGCGGCCTGGCATGGAAATATCTGAAATCACCACGTCCCAGGGCTCGCGGATCACCCGCTGGAGGAGACTTTCCGCATCGCCCACTTCCTCAATGACGGCAAATGGATAGGCTTCCAGTAAAATCTGCTTCAATCCTTTTCTCACCACGGTGTGGTCATCGGCAATCAGAAATCGGCTCATTGGTTCACGTTTAGTCTTTTCTCATCAATGCTCGTCATCCATGGGATACAGCGATGAAAGCGGTATTCTTACCAGCAGGCTGGTGCCCCTACCCTCCTGGCTGCAGATATCGAGTTTAGCACCCATCATCATGGCCCGTTCCCGCATGCCCAGCAGGCCCAGCGTTTTTTTAATGCGTACTTTTTCCAAATCAAATCCTTTACCATCATCCGCAATCTTCAGTACCAGGTGATCCTGGTCAGGGTAGAAGGAAATCCGCACCTGTTTTGCCGAAGCGTAGCGCGCCACATTGGTCAGCGATTCCTGGCAGATCCTGAACAAGCCGATGGTCATGGAAGACGGGAAATCAAGTTCACCCACCGAACTGTCAAATGATGTCCGGATACCCGTTCGTTTTTCAAATTCCTGGCTCTGCCATTCAATGGCTGCCAGCAGTCCAAGATCATCTAATATGCTGGGGTGAAGATTGGTAGCCAGCTTCCGCACGGTTTTGATGGTATCGTCGAGCAGGTGGAAGGCGGCGCCAATCTTTTGTTTTGCCTGCGCATCTTTTTCCGTCGGCACGCGTTTCGATATCCACGACAGGTCCATTTTCAGTCCCGTGAGCTGCTGGCCCAGTTCGTCATGTATTTCGCGGGCAATGGCAGATCTTTCTTCTTCGCGTACGTCCTGTAAATGAGAAGCAAGCCGGCGGATCTCTTCATAGGATCTTTTCAACCCCTCCTCTGCTTTAAGTTTTTCCGATATGTCATTGCAGAGCATCAGCCTGACCGGTTTCCCCTCGTAAATAAAGTCGCTCGAGATAATTTCCACCGTGATACCTGACCCGTCTTTTTTCAGGTGCTTCTCCATTTTCTGCAGGCCGGGGTCCGGGTCAATATTTTTCTCCGCGCCTGTTGAACAGCTGCCATTGCTCTTTCGCGGGCCCATATGGCGTGGGTCCAATGACAAAAACTCATCCCGGCTGTATCCATAATGGTTGATCGCAGCCTCGTTCACATCCACGATGTCCCGTTCCGGCAACGAGAGCATGATCATGGGCAGGGGGTTGTTGTTAAAAAGAAAGCGATATTTTTTTTCGGAAGCATGAATGGCCTCTTCGGCGCTTTTGCGTTCGCGGATGTCCCTGATAAAAGTGAGATAATTGCCATCCACCAGCTTCCGGGAATTTACCTCCGCATACAATGCGGTTCCATCCTTACGTCGCAGGGATCTCTCCATAATGACGGTATCACCATGAACAGGACCGGGGAATCGAAGGGGTTTTTCCCGGAGTTCCTCAGGAAAGGTGATATCGGTAATATGCATCGTCAGCAATTCTTCCCTTGTATAGCCGAGCAACTCCCCGCTTTTTTTGTTCACCTCCACAAACCTGCCGAGCGTCGACGAAAAAAGCATGATCCCATCGATCGCCTCCTCAAACAGGGTCTGGAATTTTTCTTCCTTTTCCTTCAGTGCTTCCTTGGCCAGCCTGTTTTCCGTGATATCGCGGAAGAAAATGGAAAACCCGTTGACGGAAGGAAAAATATTCACCGCCACCCATTTCCCCGAATGAGGATCCTCTTCTTCTACATACATACGTTTTTGTTGATGCATAGCCTGCAGGACGCATTGTTCAAAACGGCTGCCTTTCGCGCGTGGATATACTTCAAACAATTTCTTCCCGATAAGCTCGGCTGCCGGCAGACCATGAAACTCTTCGGCCTTGGGGTTGACATAAGTATAGTGATACTCCTTATCGAAGGCAATGAAATTGTCGGTGACCCGCTCGAAAATTTCTTTTACTTCGGTTGTTTTCTCGTCCACCTGTTTCTCCAATTCCTCGTTGAACTGCCGTAGTTGTTCTTCGGCTTTTTTTCTTTCGGTAATATCGCGGGTAATTTTGGTGAATCCCGTGATCTCTCCCGCTTCATCATATATAGGGTTGTAAGACACGGTGGCCCAAAACCTGGACCCGTCTTTCCTGACCCGCCATCCTTCACTTTCAAATTTGTGACTGGTGGTGGCCTGTTGAAGATGCAGGGAGGGAGTTCCCGCCAACACATCTTCCGTGCTATAAAAAATGGCGATGTGTTTCCCGATGACTTCCTGCGAGGTATACCCATTGACGGATTCCGCCCCCTCATTCCAACTCATGATGTATCCCCTGGGATCGATTGTGCAGATGGCGTAATCCTTGATACTTTTCAGCGTCAGCCGGAAGCGTGCCTCACTTTCCCGAAGTGTGCGTTCAGCCTCCAGTCTTTTTATATCGCGGTTGTTCAACAACCCCGCATTGTACCAGATGATGGCCAGCAATACGATCACGATACCGAGCACCAGTATCGCCACGCCAAATTCCGGGCTGAACAAACCGCCCCAGTACCCGAAGAGTCTTAACAAACCCAGGACAACGGGTACAAAAACAGCTACGGGGATCATGGCCCGGAGATTAATGCTGCCGGTTAGATCGCCCGTAAAGGTCCGCATGATGCCGACCCGGGGTTCTTCCAAAATAAACGCAACCGACATCATCAAAAAGCAACTGGCTGTGAACATGGCCATCGGTACATAGCCAAACACACCGTAAAAGTCGCGCACTTTGTAGAGGTACCCGATGAGGGCAAAAAAAGCAATCAGCGCAACCAGGATGGCCAGGCACTGGGAGAATATTTTTTTCCAGGCTGATTGGCCATTCAGCCATATCAGCGACAATGATGACAATACCAGGCAATAGGAACTGCTCACCGCCATCTTCTCATAGGAGTGATCATTGCGTCCAAGCCAGACTTTGGTAGAGAAAACAAGTGTATCGACCCTGAAGGCGAGGAGTGACAGGTTCTCCAGAATTTTGAGCAACCCTGCCAGCAGGATCAACCAGGAGATCGCCTGGCCAAGCCATGTTTTAATGCGGCTGCTCCGGGGAGATACAAGCAAAAAGAAAGCAATGGCGTAGCCAAAAAAACAGGTTGCTACCAGCGGATTCATTGCCACCCACTCATGCATCTCCTTGAGCAGTCGCAAATAGGCGAACTGCCAGCCCCCCAATACCAGGAGTGAGATGACCAGCACAGTCAGCATAAGATAGCCCGACCATTTTTTCAAAACTGCCTGCAGTTTGAGATCGGCGCTGAGAAAATCATTCGACCTATTGCCGCTGCTGAAGAAAGTCAACCGGGGTCGCTCCTGTAAATTTCCTTTTTGAAAATCTGCCTTCGTCACTTTTTCTGCTGTTGTTGATCTACCGGCGCTCCTTTACGCTGTTTGGCGGGAAAAGGTCGGACGCAGATGTTGATCGTTTCAAAAGTACCGGTTGTCTGTCATCTCATCATGTTCGAGCACAGATGTTACCGGGGCGGTATGAGAATACCGTTACAATTTAGTGAAATCGGTGTAAATATCGGAAGATCAGCAACAGGTTGACGCGCCCTCAGTAAAAGCTAAGTAATTACCCTTAGCAGACCTGTTGAATCGCTTCTTTTCCAAACCTCAGGTTTTGTTGATCCTGAAGCGCCAGCGAATAAATTGAATAACTGAAATTGTAAATAATACGATCACAGGATGCTTATACTCTGTATCCCTGCGACAGGTTAACCAGTTTCACCAGGGAGGTTGCATTTTTGATCTTTAATTTCTTCAGGATATTATGCCGGTGTACCTCCACCGTTTTCAGGGACAGTTTCAGCATGGCAGCAATTTCCTTTGAACTAAGTCCATCGCGTATGCAATGACTGATTTGCATTTCACGCATGGTAAGCCGGGTGATGTCAGGTTCTTCCTCGGCCTCGCCTGTAACGGAAAGGGTTGAACGCAGTTGGACCTCCTCGCAGGTGAAACTGCCTCCGCGGTGCACGGTCAGGATGGCGTGGTACATTTCCTCCCTGGAAGAATTCTTGGTCAGGTAACCAGATGCGCCCGACCTGAGCATTTTCTTTACATAGGTAAGCTGGGAATGCATGGACAGGCCGATGACCCGAACCGATGGGCATTCAGCTGTAATCCGCCCGGTGGCTTCAAACCCGTCAAAGGGCTGGATACTGATGTCCATCAATACCACATCCGGTTTCAGCTCCCTGGTCTGTATCACAGCCTCCTCGGAATTGCAGCACGTGGCTACGACCTCAAAAGAAGGATTGCCCTGCAGAACATACGCCCATGTTTCCCGAATAAGCTTGTGGTCCTCTGCAATCAGGATCCTGATTTTTTCCATATGATAATTTAATCGGATAAAATAACGACGATAAATTTCAACGCGAAATAGTGCTGGCTATCATTTATAACCGTAAAATCTACAGTTTTTCCTGTAGCAATAGCACTACAAATGATAGCGGGATGATGAAATTGGGAAAAAGCCCCCTGGACATTTTACGGGAAATGATCCGTACTCAACCGGCAGCCAGCGGCAAAGTGAAAGAAAAAATACTCCCGCGGCCCGGTTCGCTGGAAATATGCAGGTGGCCGCCATTCTTGGAGAGAAACTCACGACAGAGCATCAGCCCCAACCCTGTCCCGGCCTCACTGGATGTGCCCCGGGTGGTATAATAATTATTGCGGTTGATCTTTTGCAGTGCCTCCGCCGTGATGCCGATGCCCGTGTCCTCAACCGCCACTTCCACAAAAGAGGCATTTTCATGCGTGCTGATGGTGATCCTACCCTTCTCGGGGGTGAACTTAATGGCATTGGAAAGGAGGTTACGGAGCACCAGGCTGATCATTTCTTTATCGGCCCTCGCGCGCGCGGCGATCTTTCCTTCCCATGCGATCTGGATGCGCTTGGCCTGTGCCTGTATCGAAAGTGTCCGCACCACTTCGTCCACCAGTTCTGATAGTTCCAGCACCTGCAGATTCACGTTTTCAGACTGCATCTGGCTCTTGGCCCATTGGAGCAGGTTTTCCATGAGACCCGTGCTGTAATTAAGGTCATTGACGATTCCGGGTATCATCTTTTTGATTTCCTGTGCAGGTATATCATACTGCTGCATATTCCGGAACAGGTTGCGCAGTGCGTACATCGGGGATTTAAGGTCGTGCGAAATGACGGAAAACAATTTATTCTTCAGGGAATTCAGCTCTGTCAACTCGGCGGTCTGTTTTCGCAACAACTCTGCCTTTTCCTCGATTTCATTTTTCTGTTTCTGGATCTTCAGGTTTTTTTCCTGCAGGCTGCGGTTGCTGGTCAATATACCGGACTGGTAGAGGTTGTTTTCCTTTTTGATCAGGAACAATCCATAAAAAATGAAAACGATGGCAGTGAACTGGTTAAAAAGATAAAAAAACGGGTTGGTGGATTCCAGTTGATAGTGATAGGCCTTCCCCACCACGGCCAGAATAAAATAGCTGATCATGGACAGGCTCACCGAAAAAAACATATGGCTGATCTGTTGCAGGAAGAACACGGATAGAATGCCATAGAGGATAAAAAAAAGTTCAACGCCCAAATCCATTCCCTGCAGGTAAACAAAACTGGTTACCACCGGGTACAGGATAAAATATACGATCATCCCGGCTTCATGCTTGTAATAAAAGTTGAGACAGAGTACCAGGAAACCGACGAGTGCGGGTAAACTGGCGATGATATAGGAAGAGATGGGAAACTTTTCTGTTCCGAAAAAACAACTCACCGGTACGATCATCCCGGTAATAAGCTGGAAAAAGTTGAGCTGGTTGAAAATGCTGAGCTTTCTGCGTTCGTAGTCATCCATCGATTGGGTGGACCCGATCGATTTGATATCATCCATAAAATCCTGCGACCGTTGACTGATCAGTTCCATCCTTCCGGAAAGACTTCCCACCGAGCGCAGACCACGAAACAACGCAGCGGATTTCTGCAAGCACCATTCGACAAACCCCGCCTGACGGTTGGATTTTAATTTACCCTGATAAGGGGCCGATCCGGGTTGAAGGAATTTCATATCGTAATAATCGGTTGTGAAATGAACCTTTGCACCAAGGAATCTTTCATTCATCACCAGGCTGCCGGCATGACCCTCATCGTTCGTTAAAAACCAGGAATTGTTCCAGTCCCGCTTATAACGAAGGGACCCATCGATTTCTTATCAATGCCGGTAATTACGGCTATTCCTTCGTTGATGACAGCTGTAGAGCAAAACCGATGCCGGTATGGGGGTGCACGTGTCGCGATCAGGCTGTTGAGTGGGGTTTTCATGACGGTATGATTCCCAATAGGGGAAACCAGGGAGGCAGACGGCGCCGATTGTATAACCCCGGAGGATGAAATTCACCGCTCCACTTGCATATTTCAAAAAAAATGACAATCTTGTTGTCTCAACCGTACCCAATCTCCCCCAAAAACCATCTCTTTCCAATCTTCCTTGTACAGGTCATTGCGTAGTCATTTTCCAATCTCCCAGGGAAAAATTGTTTCCTCCAATAACTGTGTTCAACTATTGATCCGGGTGATCCTGCTGTAGACCCAGCGTCCAACAGCGCTTACCATATAGTTGCTCATTTTTATTAATCACAAAACGTACAAGATGAAAACTTTTCTACCCCTGTTCACACTCCTCTTTATCCTGGCCATCAGTGTCCTCAGCTCCATCCTCTATCTGAATGAAAATTATACCACCTCCGCATTGCTCACCATTAGCTGGATCATTGGCATTACACTGTGGATTGGCGCCAGGAACGTCAAGGAAAAGGAGGCTAAATAATACCGGCCCGTATCCGCGGTTTATGCGATCAGGGTTTCCGGCAACTGCCTGACCGGGGCATGCATGGTCATTTCGGAAAAATGATACTTGAGACAGTCGAGAAAATTCCGGATTGGCAGGTTTTGCTTGCAGGTAGCCGCATACCAGGTTCGTTTGGCCACATCGCCGGGCATTTCTTTTGCCAGGATGTCGCGCGATTCGAGGTAGGGTTGAACGATCCAGTCGGCCAGCACTGTGATTCCCATATTTGCGTGGACCATTTCAATGATGGCGTCGGTATAGTGTATACGATGGATGTATTTGGGACGCACCTGTTGCGCCTTCATCAGGTTCTCCACGATGGGTATACTTCCGGAAGAAGGATCGTTGAAATGGAGGAAAAGCTCCTGCCCTTCAAAATCCCGGACACTGATATTTTTCTTTTTGGCGAGCGGGTGATGTTCTGACATAATCACAAAGAGACGGTCTTCAAAAATCGGTTCGTAATTGATCTGCGGGTTTTCAATTTTATTACGGACGATGGCCACATCCAGGTCGCCCTTCAACAGGAATTCTAGCGGCAAATGGGTCGCCGCAGAAACCACATGAATATCGATGCCCGGGTTGATGTGTTTGTAATACTTAATGATGCGCGGAAGCCAGTGGTAGGCAGTATAACACTGTGTAATGATCTTGATGGTGCCTGTTTCCCCCCTCCTGAACTGCAACAAGTCCTTTTCCAGCAACTGCAATTCCATCAATATCTTTTCCCCGGATTGCAGAAAACGCATACCTTCCTCTGAAAGTTCAAGCCTTTTCCCCTTTCTGTCAAATACGGCTACACCCAGCTCCTTTTCGAGCTCCCTGAGCTGGTGGCTGAGGGCAGACTGGGTCAGGTGCAATACAGAGGCGGCCCTTGTGAGGGTTCCCTCTTTTACGATGGCGTCCACGAGTTTAAAGGACTGCAGGTTGATATTCATTATGAGTGAAATTGATGTTTTTGATAAAATTAATTCAATGTGTTCATACAATCGCAAGGGTTAATTTTGCAATCCAACTGATATTCAACTCACACATGCAGAAAAAGACCCATGTTATCATTCTGCTCAGTTTTCTGATGGCAGCAAATGCCCGGGGGCAGGTTCTAACGCTGAAAGAAGCGGTTCAGAAATCGCTGGCGAATTACGGAACCCTGAAGGCGAAGGCAAATTACGTAAATGCTTCCAAAGCTCTTGTTAAAGAAAGCAGCCGGGAATACCTGCCTGACCTGAATATTTCCGCCCAGCAGGACTACGGCACCATCAATTCTCAAAACGGCCCCCTGTATGGTTACCGGGGGTTGGGTTCCGCCGCGTCGGGACCTGTGTTGTCCACCCAAAGTTGGAACGCTGCCTTCGGTGCGCTTTACCTGACCAATATCAATTGGGATTTTTTCGCCTTTGGAAGAGCAAAGGAAAAAGTAAGAGTGGCTCGGTCGGTCGAAAGCTTGAATACCAATGACCTTGAGCAGGAAAAATTCCGACAGGAAGTAAGGGTGGCGGCTGCCTATCTCAACCTGCTGGCGGCACAACGGATCAGTCGTTCACAAAAAAATAACCTGGAAAGGGCTCTTGCACTTCAGCTTGTGGTAAGCACCCGCGCCAAAAACGGTCTCACAGCCGGGGTGGATTCTTCCCTGGCCAATGCGGAAGTATCCAATGCAAAGATTGACCTGACCACGGCCACCGACTATGAACAGCAACAGGCCGTAGCACTGGCACAGTCCATGGGAATCACGGCCCCTAACTTCGGATTCCTGCTGGATACGCTCTTTATTGAACAGGTGCCTAAAGGCATTTATGATACTTTTTCGGGCAAACAGCAGGATCACCCGGTGCTGAAATACTACCAAAGCCGGATCGCAGTCAGCGACCAGCAGGCCAGGTATTATCACACCCTCAATTTTCCCACCTTCACCCTCTTTGCCCTTTACCAGGGAAGGGGTTCGGGTTTTGACTATAATTACGGGATATTGAACCCGGATGGGTTTTCGCACGGATATTGGTCTGGTGTTGATCCTACGCGGAGCAACTACCTGGTAGGGCTGGGTGTGACCTGGAACCTCACCAATCCGCTGCGGGTGTCGCAGCTGGAAGCCGCACAAAAACTCAATTCCCGCGGGCTGCAGGATGAATATGACCTGGCCAACCAGGACCTGGTCAACCAGTTGGTCCTTTCGGATTCAAAGATCAGGAATGCCATGGCTAATTATGCAGAGGCGCCCACGCAGGTCAAAGCTGCCACGGATGCCTATACGCAAAAAACGGTCATGTATAAAAACGGGCTAAGTACGATCGTGGATGTAACACAGGCACTGTATACGCTGAACCGCGCGGAAACGGACAGGGATGTCGCCTACAGCAATGTTTGGCAGGCCCTGTTGCTGAAAGCCGCGGCTGTCGGCGATTTTGGGATTTTTATCAACCAGTTCTGAACCGAACCGCGATCATACAATTTTCTACTATTATAAAAAGATGACATGGGACTGATAAAAAGCGCATTGAGGAAGCCAATTACCATCCTGGTGATTGTGGCGGGTGTGTTTTTCTTTGGCATCAATGCGGTG
>DATJYH010000282.1:0-7784 GCA_035499675.1 Puia sp. | reverse complement strand
CTGCGCCAGTTTTGATACCACGATGATTTATGTAAGCCATTACCGCGAGGAGCTCCCTGACTGCATTGGGCATTTTCTCACATTGGAGAATGGCAGATCTGTTGAGCCTTTCTGAACTATATAACAGATATAGACATACTCAATAGACGCAGGCAGTGTTTCAAACGAGCGGGAACTAATTCACAGCAAGCGCAACGGGACGTTTTAGGGCAGCCCGGAGAAGAGTTTGGTCAGTTCTACAAAACCGGAAACCCGGTAGGTTGGGCTGGCATCGGGATGTTGCAGATACCGGTCTACCAATACCGAATCGATCCCGAGTTCTCCGGCCGCACGAATTTCAGAATCCGGATCATCCCCCACTACCAGCATTTCCCGGGCAGTATATCCGTACCGGTCAGCAATGCTGCGGAATATATCCTTCTTTGTTTTGCGGGTGGTCATGGGGTCGATGATATGGACTTCTTTGAAGTCTGTACCAATGCCCATGCAGGTAATCTTGCTTTGCTGAAGTTTCAGAAAGCCGGTGGTGATGAGGAATCGTTCGCCGGTCAGCTTCCTGATTTCGGGATAGTCGTCAAACGGCTCGATGGGGCCGTCGATGCTACAGTTGCTTAAATAATCAATGCCTTTTTCTGTAAGCTCGGGGCTAAAACCGTGCAATTGAGCTACTACTTGAAATGGTTTGCGAAGTAAATCATGTTTAATTATTTCTATCCGTTCAGCATACGGACTGCTGGCCCGCAGCCATTCGTAGATCGGTGCAAACAGGCGGTCGCCGATGGATGGGACGGGATAGATGGTATTGTCAAGGTCGTACAGGATGGCCTTCATAGCCTGCGTTGTGTCGGTTTTTGTGTATGCAACTTAGCGTTTTGTCTTGGAACAGGGAAGAAGCTGACGAGTTCCCATTGAGAAGGGGTATTCCATTCGATTGGAAAGATGTTTTGGCGTCGTGGGAAAAACTCAACGTTTTTCATAAAAGATCGTAGCTGTAAACCGACACCCGGCCTTGTGCACAGGGACCGGTCGCTAAAGTTTGATGGCTACGCCGGTCATAATGGCGATACCAATACTCAACAAGGTGCCGATCACGAGGTACTCCGTTTTTATTTCAGGTCGGTCTTTTTCGTTAAAGCGGATGATACCTTTGGCTGCCACCAGCAGTCCTATCGCCGCGTATTGGTTGTATACAACAAATACGAGGATGATGAGGCGCTCGATCATGCCGATCCATTTGCCGGCATTGGCGAGGCCCTCGCTGTCGGAGAGCTGAACCCTCCATTTTTCGGTCAGCTTGCCGATCAATATGCCGGCGGGGGTTGTCAGGAACACAATGGCTGTGACAGACTTCCACAGCGTTGCCTGGTCTCTGAGTTGATGCCAGGTGTTCCTGACATCCGGCCACTGAATGAATAACGCATACCAGCAACCGACAATTACCAGGAGGTGCAGGCATTGATCCATGACGAAATAGCCCAGGGTGGGTTGTTGATAGGATTTCCAACCGTCAATCAGAATGTGGGTGATGAATATAACAAGGGCTATGGTCCAATAGGCCGGTCCAATCATGAGCCAGGCGAACAGTGCCGTAACCAGCCCGTGCAGGTATAGCCGGGGGGATGCAAAATGTTTTTCGGTGCGTTCTGTGACCCAGGATTTTGGCTGTAGTATAAAATCTGTGACGAGGTGGGCCAGTATCAGTTTTGTGAGCCAGACAGATTGTATCATGATGGTAGCAGATTGATTAGTTTTTCATATTGAACGAGCAATTTTTCAATTTCTCCCCAGCGTGCAGAGATTACAAACTGGTGGATGGTACTTTTTGATTTTTTGAGCGTGGTTGCAATGGCCTGTTGGGTTTCACCCCTGAGCAGTTGGGATACCACCTCTGCCTGCTTGACGGTCATTTGACTAAAGATAGCATTTATATAGGCCGAAAGAATGCTTAAACCCTCATTTATTTCAATGCGGCTGGTATTAATAGAGAGCCTGTCGCGCGAGGTCAGCATCTCATCAAAGGCACGGCCTGATAAAATAAATGCTTCTCCTTTTGCAGTGCCCAATGACCGGACAGGCGATGTAACCCTGCCAATGCCTATGCTGATTCGGACATCAGACCTGATACCGGTATTTCCCTGCCGGATGCTGAGGGCAGCTGTGCGGCATTGCAGGGCAACACGCAGTGCGTTGAGTGGTTCCTTTATCAGGGCCTGGAAACTATCCCCCCTGTAGAATTCAAATTTGTAGGGAGCCAGTGTTTGCTGCAGGCGTTGCAGAAGTCGCTTCTCCGTGGCACTGGTAAGCAACGTTGAGTTTACAATATCCCCGGTAAGTACAGCGTATTTCGGCATGTTCGGCTGGGTTTGTACAAATATACGAATTTATATTTAATTAGTATATTTATACGAATTTATTAACTGTTTGTATATAGATACGAACTGCACATTAACGGCCGCCGGCCCGGGACCGGCAGGACCCTGACGTCGCCCGCTTGTCACCAGGGTATACGACAACCGGAGTAGGGCGGCCGGGCGGAATTGCCCGCCCACTACTTCCCCCCGCAAAACCGAAAGGGGAGTGTATCAAAACCGAAGTAACTCACGTGTGATATCGCAGCAAAGATTTGTTGATCATAAGGTCAGCGACTGACACAGAAATTGGGTCCATCCGCCTGATCCCCCTGCGTGGTTATGGCCGGGATGGAAACAAAAGCGCCCCGTCATCGGTCCCCGGCCTTTCGCGGAGCACGTTAAATATAGCGACTGGCATGATCCGGTATTATCTTTTCATCGCCCTGAAGCACATCAGGAAGCAGAAAATGTTTTCATTCATCAATCTCGTGGGATTAACCATCGGCATTACCTGTTGCCTGACGATTTTCCTTTTTATCATAAAAGAGATCAGCTACGATGGTTTCCACAAAAACGGGAAGCATCATTACCGGATCATGCGCTCGGATGTAATGGATGGTCAAGGAAGCGATACACCATGGGTGTCGCCACCTAACGCACGGGCACTGATCAGGCTAAAGACGGGACATATGCAGCACGTCATTGAACGGATAAAAAAAATGTATGTTAATGGAGCGCTGGATTTCCCTTTTGAATATTCGTTCCTCGATGAGAGGTTGAATGACCTGCATTAATCTGAGCCAAGACAAGAATCGCTGTTGGGTGTTTTTTCCGTTGCAGCCATTTGCATTGCCTGCCTGGGTTTGTTCAGGCTGTCATCTTATACGGCCATCAAACGTACAAAGGAGATGGGTGTCGGAAAAGTGCTTAGATCTTTCGTGGAAAATATTGTCGTGCTCCTCTCCAAAGATTTGCTGAAACCCGTACTGCTTGAAACATTAATCGCCATTCCGGCCGGGTACATCATCATGCAGAAATGGCCGCAGGGATTTGCTTGCCGCATAACGATGGATGGTTGGATGTTCGCTACCGCGGGTGTTGTGGCCGTCCTGATTGCCCTGGTTACCGTGCGTTTTCAGGCTGTCAGGGCCGCGATGGCGAACCCTGTAATGAGTTTGGGATCGGAATAAAAAATAGTATCGCTGTTCACTGGTTAGACAACAGGCTGGATCAGGTCCCAAAGATTCCCATACATATTCGCAAACACGGCTACTTTTCCATAGGGCTCCGCTGAAGGCTCATGAACGACGCGTATATCATTTTTCTGCGGGTTCTGACGGTCCCGGTCAAAATCATCTGTGTATAAAAACAGGAGTACCCGGCTCCCGGTTTGGTTGCCGATATGACTACCTTGCTCATCAATCGCTGCCTTGGTCAACAGCAGGCAGCAACCATCGCTGTTTTGGGGGAGCCACCACCATCCATCGTTTGCAGCTGTTGATTTTACTGTCTTCCAACAGCGCGAAGCTTGGTTTCTGTGTATAAAAGAAGATGGCCTCATCGTAGTCTCTTGCCGGCAACGAGATCCTGCAATGGTTTGTTGAATACCTGAAAAAATGGCGAACTTAAATACAACAAGATTTGCCGCATAACCGGGACAGCTTTTCCCATAAAGCAGCGTACTCCATCCGGGGTGACATCGTGATTTATTCCGGAAACAAAATCTTATATCCTGATTCGTAGTCATGTTTTTTCACATAAGGCTAAGCGTTTTCATGCATTTGCTTTGCGGATAGTATTTTTTTCTTATGGCATACCTATAATTGTACTACAAGAAAATAACAGGTTCAACAGTTTTTGGAACCATAACAGTCGGGTACATTTGAATGTCCAATATTTTTTAAACGTCCACACCCTAATCCGTCTCCCGAAACCGTCCGTTACCATTTTTGTCCGAGAGATCCGGTATCCCCAAATTGAAAATGAAAAACCCTGGCAGGAGATCTCTTACGAAGAGATTTCCGACCAGGGCTAATTATTACTTCACGGCATAAATCTTTTCACTTGAATCCACTACCTGCTGAATATGTAAAAAGGCTCTGCGCATTTGTGCTGAAAATCGACATGCCCCTGCCGACCCTGCAAAGGATACTCGCATTCCTGACCGGGAGAAAAATACTGGTGGAAAATATTCAGATGAATGCTACGTCCAGTGGGGAAGCCATATTGATCCTTCACTGCCAGGTAGAAAAGGACAGGATTCGGCACACTCAAAATCTCCTGGAAAAGATGGAGGGCATAGAAAAAGTTGAATTGCTGGAAAGCAAAATGACCCATACAAGCCGTCAAAATGCCGACCATTACTAAGGCTGGCATTCGTTTTCTTTTTTGTTGACCCGACATTTCTGCATTTATAATTGTTTCTTTGCCGGAAATAATTCAAAACCCATGGCTATAGCAGTTGGTTCCAAAGCGCCCGCTTTCAGGTTGTACAATACGGAAAGAAAAGAAATTAGCCTGGCTGACTATGCCGGCCGCATCCTGGTCATAAATTTTTTCCCCGCGGCCTTTACCGGGGTGTGTACCGAACAACTCTGCAGCAACCGGGACGACTTTGATTTTTACAGGCAATTGGGGGCAGCCGTGGTGGGCATATCGGTGGATATGCCGTTTTCACTAAAGGTTTTTAAAGAAAGGCACGAAATCAATTTTGAATTACTTTCTGATTTCAACAAACAGACCATTCATGAGTATGACATGTATCATTGCAACTTCAGCTGTGGCATCAGGGGAGTGGCCAAGAGGGGGGCGGTGGTGGTAGACAGGTCGGGTATCATTGCTTATTTCGAGGAAACTTCCAACCCGGGAACGCAGGTCAACTTTGCGGCCTTAAAATCAGCACTGGAAAAGATCAGGTGATAAAATAGGGATATAACTTCTGATGGGCTTTTCGGGCCGCAGCTTTTTTTTCATAAAGTCATCCTATGGTCATGACTTCTTTACGGATCGTTCATCTCACAGCGATGCCCATGTATTGAATTTTGTTGCGGGTAAGCGACAGAATTCTTACATTTCTTGTTCCTAATCAAATTGACCATTTATGAAAAAAATACTGATGCATGCAGCCTTTGCATGCTTTTTGACCATGCTGATTGTTCCATCCTGCCAAAAAGCCGATTCGGGTCCGCAGGGGCCTGCCGGACCACAGGGACCCGCTGGGCCGCAGGGTATTGAAGGGAATGCCAACGTCACGATCTACACGTATGGCGCGCAAAACCTGGCAACGGGTTTTGTCGATTTACAGGTTGCCACTACCGAGGATACCATGAATAAGGCTGCCTGGTTCGTGTACCTGTATTTTGAATCGCTTGCCCGCTGGTACAGCCTGCCAGGACCCGGCGTTGGTGGTGCTACTGTTTACCGGGTTAGCATGTCCTATTCATCGGGAAAAGTGAATCTCTATGTCGATAAAACCGGTCCCGGCGAATTTTATACTAAAGCAAAAGTGATCAGGATACTCGCCAACAATACGGTTCCTTCAGGGATAGCTGCCAGGTCGCCCGGAACGGGTTCGCTTCCGGACATTGATTTCGCTGACTATTCAGCGGTGTGCAGGCATTATGGGCTAATTGAGTAACGTCACCGGTTGGCCATCAAGGAGCGATCCTGCTATCCGGTGTTTTAACTCCCGCGAGGGATTGGGTGTTACTTCTTTTCACGGGGCTGGCAATTTCCATGCAGTTTATTTACATTTGGAAAAACTACCTGCATGAGAAAACCGGCCCCCAACCGCGCCGGGCGAATCGCCCATTTTATGCTCGGCTTCTTCTTCCTGTGTTTTTTTCAGCATATTCAATCACAAACCCCGGCCCGGTATGAGCCGGCCTTTATTGAAGGCTTGAAAAAACAGGCACTTGCATCTGTAGCATCCAAAGAAAAGAACGTCCAGGAAATGGTGGACATGATTTTCAGTTTTGCGGAGCTCGGTTTCCAGGAATTCGAGACTTCCAGATATATAACGGATATACTTATCCGAAATGGGTTCGCTGTGGAGAAGGGAATTTCAGGCATCCCCACGGCCTGGCTGGCGAGGTGGGGGAGCGGCAGCCCGGTAATCGCGCTGGGCAGCGATATCGACTGCATCCCCAAGGCCTCCCAAAAACCCGGCGTGGCCTACAAGGACCCCATTGTAGAGGGTGCGCCCGGGCATGGGGAGGGACATAATTCGGGGCAGGCCGTTATCATTTTTGCCGCGATCGCCGTTAAGGAGCTGATGGAAAAAAACCATATTCCCGGCACCATCATTATCTGGCCCGGTGTGGCGGAAGAATTGCTTGGTAGCAAGGCTTGGTATATACGCGACGGATATTTTAAGAATGTGGACGCCTGTATTTTTACGCATGTAAGCGGCAGTTTCAGCGTTGGGTATGGCGACCCCGGCATGAACGGTCTCGTATCGGTGAAGTTTTCTTTTGAGGGCGAAGCCGCGCATGCGGCGGGTGCTCCCTGGCGGGGCAGGAGCGCCCTCGATGCGGTGGAACTGATGGACGTGGGATGGAATTTTAAACGCGAGCATCTGAAGCCAACCCAACGTTCACACTACGTCATTACGGACGGCGGCGACCAGCCCAATGTGGTGCCATCCAGGGCAAGCGTGTGGTATTACTTTCGGGAAAGAAATTATGATGACATCAAAAGTATGTATGACGCGGGGATCCGGATCGCGGAGGGGGCCGCGATGATGACCGATACCAAAATGAAATACCAGATATTGGGTACAGCCTGGCCGGGTCATTTCAATAAACCCCTGGCTGAAGTAATGTACAGGAACATAAAACAGGTTGGAATGCCCGTATGGTCTGATGCTGATCGAAAACTCGCCGGTGCCGTACAGAAGCTGGTCGACGCTCCCAAGATCGACGAGGAAGGGAATCCGGTAAACGGATTGAAAGACAATGTTGACTCGATCAGGGGATCCGTGCCGTTTTCCTGGGGAGGAGGATCGGATGATATAGCAGACATTTCATGGAATGTACCAACCATCGTGCTGTGGTATCCTGCCAATATTCCCGGGACCAAGGGACATCATTGGGCAGACGCTATTGCCATGGCCACGCCCCTGGCGCATAAAGGTACACTGGCGGGCGCCAAAGCTACCGCACTTACACTGATCGACTTGTTTACCTCGCCAGGGATTGTCGACAGTGCCAAAAGCTACTTCAATCATGTGCAGACAAGGGACATAAAGTATAAACCCTTTATATCTGCCAGCGATCCACCAGCCATCTATCTTAATACCGAAATCATGGCCAAATACAGGGACGAAATGAAAAAGTACTACTACAACCCCGCCAAATATTCATCCTATCTGGAACAATTGGGTATCAGCTATCCCACGCGGGAAAAAAAATAGGATATAGGAGACCGTTATAT
>DATJYH010000281.1:0-3684 GCA_035499675.1 Puia sp. | reverse complement strand
GGCCGGAACATTGACCCAAAACTCCTTCGCGATAACATCAGCTGGCAGTCCAATATTTTCAGGCACTCCATGCGGGTAGCCATTGCCACGCTGATGGGCTACATCGCGTCTGATTTTTTTCCATCGGGTCATGGCTACTGGATATTGCTGACGATCATTGTTATTCTGAAACCAGCGTATAGTCTCACCAAGAAAAGGAACTACGACCGCCTGATCGGGACCATTGGAGGAGCGCTGGTGGGGTTGCTGATCCTCTATTTTGTAAAGAACCGCGACATCATTTTTGTGTGTATGATTGTGTTGATGATCGGCGCTTATAGTTTTATGCGCAAACGTTACCTGGTTTTTGTGATCCTGATGACGCCATATATCCTGTTGCTCTTTTACCTGCTGAAGCCCACCGGCTTCACCTCGGTGATCGCTGAGCGTGTCATCGATACGGCCATCGGATCGGTTATTGCATTCCTGGCAAACCTGTTTATTGTTCCTGCCTGGGAGCATGAGCAGTTCTCGGAATACCTGTTGCGGATGCAGGAAGGCAATACACGTTATTTCGCTTCAGTAGCAAATGTGCTTCTCGGGAAACCCGTTTCAGTTACTGAATACAAGCTGGCGCGCAAGCAGGCTTTCGTGGCATTGGCCAACCTGTCCGAGGCATTTAACCGGATGTTACAGGAACCCCGCAACAGGCAGAAAAAATCGGGCTTGATCCATCAATTTGTGGTGCTGCATCACATGCTCGGATCGCATATCGCGGCGCTCTCTGCCTTCACCCGGGAAGCCGTTCAAAATTACCAACCAGAGATTTTTTCTCCTGTTGTAGCTTCCATCCTTCAAAAAATGGAAGAAGCGAAATATACGTTGGTAACAGAAAATCTGCAGGACAGTACAACAACAGGCAAAGAAGGTTTGCGAGCACTGAATGACAAAGTGAATACACTGATGGAACAGCGCAAATCGGAGCTGGAACAGGGTAACTTGCACACAGAAACAAGGACCAAATTATCGGAGTTAAAAAGAGTAGCGGACCAATTCAATTTTATTTATAAGGCGGCCGTGGACATCGACCGGATATGCCATGGACTGAGGCAACTGGACGAACCAGCATTGGCGACGGCATCCTGATCAGCATCTCTGCTACATATTCCGGCGGTATTGCCCCCCCACTTCGTACAGCGCGTGGGTAATCTGTCCGAGTGAACAGTATTTTACGGTTTCCATCAATTCCTCAAACAGGTTGCCATTGCGAAGGGCCACTTCCCGGAGACGCAGCAGCATATTCGCACATACGGCCTCGTTCCGTTGTTGAAATGCCCGCAGATTTTTTATCTGTTGATCCTTTTCTTCTCCTGAACTCCGTATCACCTCCTGGGGTATGCTGGTGGGGGATCCTTTTTTGTTCAGGAAAGTGTTGACGCCAACAATCGGGAGCTCACCATTGTGTTTAAGGCTTTCGTAGTACAGGCTTTCTTCCTGGATCTTGTTCCGCTGGTACATTCTTTCCATGGCACCGAGCACGGATCCACGATCGGTCAGCCGGTCAAATTCCTGCAGTACCGCCTCTTCTACCAGGTCAGTCAGTTCCTCCACCATAAAGGATCCCTGTGTGAAATTCTCCGTTTTGGCACTTCCGAGTTCCCGGTTGATAATAAGTTGAATGGCCATGGCCCTGCGAACACTTTCTTCGGTGGGGGTGGTGATGGCCTCATCATACGCGTTTGTATGGAGTGAATTACAGTTATCGTAGATGGCATAGAGCGCCTGCAGGGTAGTGCGGATATCGTTGAAGTCGATTTCCTGGGCGTGCAGGCTTCGGCCGGAGGTCTGGATATGGTATTTGAGCATCTGGCTCCGCTTGTTCGCCTTGTATTTGTACTTCATGGCCTTGGCCCAGATGCGGCGGGCCACCCGGCCAATGACACTGTATTCCGCGTCCATTCCGTTGCTGAAAAAGAATGACAGATTGGGTGCAAAATCGTCGATGTGCATACCCCGGCTCAGGTAATACTCCACATAGGTGAAACCGTTAGCCAGTGTAAAGGCCAGCTGTGTGATGGGGTTGGCGCCTGCCTCCGCAATATGGTACCCGCTGATCGATACACTGTAAAAATTCCGCACTTTGTTGCGGATAAAATATTCCTGCACATCCCCCATCAGCTTTAATGCGAATTCGGTACTGAAAATGCAGGTATTCTGTGCCTGATCTTCTTTCAAAATATCCGCCTGAACGGTTCCTCTCACCTGTGAAAGCGTAGATGACTTGATCTTCTCATAAATTTCTTTTGGAAGTACTTCTTCTCCACTCAGTCCAAGGAGCCCGAGTCCCCAAACCTCCTGTGGACCGGCAGCCTCCTGTGCTCCATCGGTGTGCAACCCCATGGGATGCGGGCCGGGGTCATTCGGGTTATGGTAGACCGGGCGGGAAAGGGACGCATATTTTTCACGGATGATACGGTTAGCTGCCTCCCACCCACCCGTATTGCTGAGGTATTGTTCACACTGCTGGTCGATGGCTGCATTCAGGAAGAAAGCCAGGATCATGGGCGCAGGTCCGTTGATGGTCATGCTTACGGAGGTCCTCTGATCGCAAAGGTCGAACCCACTGTACAGTTTCTTTGCATCATCTACTGTAGCGACGCTTACCCCGCTGTTGCCCACCTTGCCATAAATATCCGGTCGCGGATCGGGGTCCTCACCGTAAAGGGTAACCGAATCAAAGGCGGTGCTCAGCCGGATGGCGGGCTGGCCCAGCGACAGGTAATGAAAACGCCGGTTGGTTCGTTCGGGCCCCCCTTCACCGGCAAACATCCGCGTGGGGTCTTCGCCTTCTCTTTTCAGGGGGAATACACCCGCTGTAAACGGGAAAGAGCCTGGTACATTCTCCATGGCCTGCCAGCGTAGAATATCTCCCCAATCGCGGTATTTCGGCAGCACCACTTTTGGGATACGCGTCCCCGACAGGCTGTTGCTATACATGGGTTGCCGGATCACTTTGTCGCGGACATGATATTCATAAAAATCGGCTTCGTATGCCTTTATTTTTTCAGGCCAATGGCGGATCAGCTTGCGGCTGACGGGCGTGAGCAGGTTTTCATTGACCGCGATGGCATCCTCAATTTCCTGCAGCAAGCTGGGTTTGGCAGCGTGCCCTTTGCGCAATATGTCGAGCGCACCATGCAACTGGTACAATTTGCTGGCCGTTGCCGCCTGTTCCCTGACAAGTTGGTCATACTCACGGCTGTTCTCTGCAATTTCAGCCAGGTATCGAATCCGGGCGGGTGGAATAATGGGTTCGCTGCGGGACGTCCTTTCACCCGTTCCGTGAGGGGTGCTGTCTCCAAATACCAACCCGGTTGTTTTCCTGAACTCCTCCAGGATCATCCTGAACAACTTGTTGATGCCGGCATCATTGAATTGAGAGGCGATGGTACCGATAACGGGGATCGTTTCTTTTTTGGCGTCCCAGCTACCGTGGTTTCTGCGATACTGTTTTATGACATCGTTCAGCGCGTCGGCGGCCCCTGCCTTATCGAATTTGTTGATGCATACCAGGTCGGCATAGTCGAGCATATTGATTTTTTCCAGTTGGGTGGCCGCACCGTATTCAGGAGTCATGACGTAGAGGCTCACATCACTATGATCCGTGATGCTTACATCGCTTTGTCCTACGCCGGCGGATTCCAA
>DATJYH010000280.1:0-22325 GCA_035499675.1 Puia sp. | reverse complement strand
GGTCTGTATTCGGGATCCTCGGACCGAATGGAAGTGGAAAAACGACCCTGCTCGGCGTTATCATGGATGTATTAAAGGCCGATCATGGTCAATACTCCTGGTTTGGTCAGCCCCCTTCGGAAGAACAACGCAGGCAAATCGGCACGTTGCTGGAAACTCCCAACTTCTATCATTATCTCTCGGGGGAGAAAAATTTGCAGGTGGCAGCGGCCATCAAGCAACGCAGCAGGGATGATATTCCACGTGTATTGGACCTGGTAAGACTGACCGAACGCCGCCAATCCAGGTTTAACACCTATTCACTCGGTATGAAACAGCGGCTGGCCATCGCATCCTGCCTGCTGGGCAACCCCGCTGTACTTGTATTTGATGAACCCACCAACGGGCTGGACCCCGCCGGCATTGCCGAAATACGGCAGTTGATCCGCCAGCTGGCCCGGGAGGGTAAGACCATCATCCTCGCCAGTCATTTGCTCGACGAGGTGGAAAAGGTTTGTACGCATGTTGCCATCCTGCAAAAAGGGCAACTCATTACCGCCGGCCAGGTGAATGAAGTACTGGTAAATGAGGAGATGGCGGAGGTGGGCGCGGCGGATCTCGCATCACTGAAAAGCCTGCTGCTGAACTGGCATGGCGTCAAACAGGTCCGTGAATCGGATACCCGGCTCCAGGTGTTTTTTGAAAACGGCGATATAGACCTCAGCAGCATGAATCAATATTGCTTTAACCATGGCATCGTACTGAATCACCTGCAATGGCGAAAGCGAAGCCTCGAATCAAAATTTATCGAGCTGACCGGCAATACTTCCAATTAACTGGTATATCCATGGGACGACTGTTGAAAATAGAATGGATGAAAATAAAAGGTTACCGGACCTTCTGGATCCTCCTGGCCATAACGGTGGTGAGTATCCCATCATATAATTATGTCATCTTTGATTTCATTACAAACCGCCTGCAGGTAAACGGACAAAGCCTGCTGGGCAATCCCTTCGCCTTCCCGGAAACCTGGCAAACGGTATGTTTTCATTCCAGCTTCATGATTTTTATTCCGGCGCTGCTGATCATCACGCTCATGACCAATGAATTTACCTATAAGACCCACCGGCAAAATGTCATCGACGGCTGGAGCAGGAGCCAGTTCATCAACGTAAAACTCCTGGAAGTGCTGATCTTATCCGTTGTGGTGACCGGCCTCGTGTTCCTGACCATCCTGTACTTTGGTTTTAGCAATAAAAGGAACGAGCCCGATGCATTTACCTGGAAGGATACCCGCTACCTGGTTTATTTTTTTGTGCAGATGATCTCTTACTCCATGATCGCATTTCTATGCGCGTTGCTCATCAAACGGGCGGGGCTGGCCATGGGCATCTATTTCATCTACATGATTCTTGAACAATTTGTGGTTGTCATCCTGCGCGAGAGATACAAAATAACAGCGGTGAACTATATGCCGGAAGAAGTAACGGACAAGCTTATCCCCTTTCCATTTGGAAAAAGAGTGCTCACCGGTTACAATAAGGAATTGTGGGAGAAACAGGTGCCTTACTACCTGTCCGTGGCTGCCGCCTACCTGCTAACCTATTACCTGGTCGCCCGCTGGCGTTTCAGGAAAAGTGATTTATGAATAAATCGCTATGAAATACCTTTCTGCAATAACATGCTGGATTATTTCGATGTTTGTTGTACCTGTTGCCACCGGTCAGCCACTTCAGACTACCATCAAGATACAGGCCATGGACATGGCCAATGCATTGGTCAAAAATGATTTTCCCGGCTTTTCAAAATACCTGCCGCCGTCTATTGTTGACTACGGCGGTGGGGCGGAAAAAATGAAAAGCAATATGGATTCTGCCAGCCAGGCCATGAAGCAGTTTGGCGTCGCCTTCAAAAAAATCCTGATTGGCAACCCCGGCGATATCATCCATTACCAGGATCAGCTACAATGCGTGGTGCCTCAAACCACCACTATGAAAACCCCGCTGGGGGAACTGGAGGTAACTACCTCGCTTGTTGCCATTTCCCGCGATCGCGGAAAAAGCTGGTATTTTGTGGATACCAATGTATATAAGGCAGACAAACTAAAAACTGTATTGCCCGGACTGAGCCCGGATCTGAAGATACCCCCTCAAAGCAAACCAAAATTTACACCGGATCAACAGTAGTGTTGAAAATTTATATTTCTTTTTTTTACCCGCTACGCTCAATTACGTATATTCATGCTCCCTTTTTCTAATTCATGTTAAACTTTTCCAAATGAGAATCCACGGGATACTGTCGCTCGTTTTCCTCCTGCCGCTCCTGGCACAATCACAGCCACGCCTTCCTCAAAATTACTATTGGCAAAAACTGGACAATGGTCTGGAGGTGGTAGTGATTGAGAACCCCAAGGTTCCGCTGGCTACCATTGAAATTGCCGTAAAAAACGGCGCATATACGGAAGGTCCGGAATACAGCGGCCTGTCGCATTTGTTTGAACACATGTTTTTTAAGGCCAACAGGGACTATCCCACCCAGGAGCTGTTGTTGAAAAGAATACAGGAACTCGGAGCCATCTTCAACGGAACAACCGGGGAAGAGCGTGTTAATTATTTTTTCACTTTTGACCGCGACAGCCTGGAAGCCGGGCTCAAATTCATGAACGCGGCGATCCGTTTCCCGATCTATCGGACCGAAGACATGCAAAAGGAACGGCTGGTCGTAGATGGAGAATTCCAACGTGGCGAAAGCGACCCGGGATTTCAACTATGGATTGCCTGTCAGAAGAAATTGTGGGGTGACCTGTTTACCAGGAAGAATCCGATCGGGGACCACCAGGTTATTAATACGGCCACACCGGAAAAAATGATGGTGATCAAGGACAAATATTATATCCCCAATAACTCATTGCTGGTTATTTGCGGTGATGTGAAACACGAGAGGGCATTTGCGCTTGCTAAAAATATTTTTGGAGATTGGGCAGCCAGTGGATTCGATCCACTCGCCAAATACCCCATCCCCGACTTTCAGCCTTTGAAGTCGACCGAATATTTTGTAAAAGAATCCTCCATTGCGCAAACTCCTTACGAAATGTTCTGGTGGCACGGACCTGATTCCAGGAACGACTCCGCCGGCACCGTGGCTGCAGACGTGTTCTCCACTATTCTGGGTCTGAATTCCTCGAAATGGCAGCAGGCTCTGATCGACAAGGGGCTTGCCTCAGCAGCCAGTGTCAGCTATCAGTCCGCAAAATATGTAGGTCCCATCAACATTTTTGTCGTCCCCAACCCCAATAAGCTGAAGGAATGCAACGACGAAATCGTTAAACAGATAAAGATGTGGGGACAAAGCGACTATTTTACGGATGACCAACTGGAAACCGCCAAGCAGATCATGCGGCGCAACAAGATCCGCCAATCCGAGAAACCCTCCGAACTTCCACATGACCTCACCTATTGGTGGTGCAGTTTTTCACTCGACTATTTCACCGACTACACCAATAACTGCATGAAAATAACGAGAACAGACATTCAAAACTATGTCAACCGTTACATCACCGGCAAACCCTATATTGCCGGCATGATCATCAGCCCCGACATGAACAAGAAATTTGATGCTTCCAATACTTTTAAACCTTCCTTGTAATACCAAACTTATTCGTATGACATACAGTCAATCATCCATGATACTTCGCAGCCTGCCGGCTCTTCTGTTAATGTCGTTTTCACTCCTCTCGTTCGGCCAGGCAAAGGCCCCATATGAAATGACGATCAACGGTGTGAAAGTAATTGTGCAACCCAGCGGAAACGAAATTGTCCAGATCATGACGGTCATCAGAGGGGGTGTGCAGAATTACAGCCTCGAACAACAGGGGATAGAACAATTGGCCATTGATGCGCTTACAGAATGCGGTACCGCGAAGGACGATAAAAACAGTTTTAAAGATAAACTGGACAAGGTGAGCGCAGAAATGTACGGATCTGCAGGTATGGACTATTCTTCGTTTGTGATGAATTGTATCCGAAGCGATTTTGACGAAGTCTGGCCACTATACATAGACGCATTGACCACGCCGCGTTTTGACAAAAAAGAATTCGAACGTATCCGCCAGGATGCCATCAATAATCTTCGTTCACGGGCCTCACAGCCTGACTACGCCATCCAGAAACTGGCAAAGGAAACGGCATTTGCCGGGAAAAACTATGCAAAGACAACGGAAGGCAATGAAACCACGGTATCGAAGCTGACACCCGAGATCACCAAAGCCTATTATAAATCAGTCCTCACCCGTTCCAGGCTGTTGATCGTGGTAGTGGCAGAAATAGACTCTGCGGTATTGGCGCAAAATATCCAGGCGTTGTTAAGTGGGATACCGGCCGGCGCCGCATTCACGGAGAAAAGGGAAGTGTATTCCCCCAAACACAATTCCTTTAAGGATGAAAAAAGGGACCTGGCCACCAACTATATCCAGGGTGTGACCAGTGCCCCGCTCCCGGGTACACCTGATTTCAACGCGTTTTCTCTTGCCATGAGAATATTCTACAACCGTCATTTCCTGACCGTGCGGACCAACCACGGACTTTCCTATGCACCCTATACTTATTTTGACGGGGGACTTTATCCCTCAGGCAACATCGATGTATCCACGAAGGACCCCAACAGATACAAGCAGGTACTGGACTCGCTGATCAGTAACATCAAAAAAGACGGTTTTACGGAGGAAGAACTGAGGAACATGAAAACCAGTTATGTAACCGGCTTTTATTACCGGCAGGAAACCAACGCCGCGCAGGCGTCTTCCCTGGCCTCGAATGAAATACTCCACAAAAACTGGCGTCGCAGTTATACGATGAATGATGACATGAAAAAAGTCACCGTCAGCGATCTCAACCGGGTTTTTAACAAATATATCACCAGCATCACCTGGGTGTACCAGGGTGATCCGCAAAAAGTAAACACTGCTCTGTATACACAGGAGCAGAAACCTCCTGTTTCCAAACTGAGCAACTCAACAAAGGATTAAACAGCCGAACGGTCAGACAGTAGCGGCGGTATGGCTGCTTCCACGGTGGGGTAGAGGAACTGGAATCCACTGCGTTGGAGTTTTTCCGCACTGACAACAGCACTTTTCAATACCTCAATGCTCATTTCTCCCAACAACAGTTTTAAAACAAAGGCGGGGACGTGGAAGGGGATAAAAAAACGTCCCCGTTGTATTCGGGCCAGGGTCATTACCAGGTCCTTGTTGCTGACCGGCAAGGGGGCGACGGCATTGTAAATTCCTTCCGGTATTTTATGGTCGAGGGCTGCCCGGTAAATACGGCAGAGATCGTCAACATGTATCCAGCTGATCACCTGTTTGCCGCTGCCCAGGATGGTTGCGAATCCAAACCGCAACGGTCTGAGGAATTCAGGCATCGCCCCTCCCTCCGTGCTCAATACAATTCCTGTCCGGATCTTGTACAGGCGTATACCCATCTCTGTTATAGGATCGATGCTGTCTTCCCATAATCGGCAGGTTTCACCCAGGAAATCCGTGGCCGGCGGGTCGGTTTCCACGAAGGGTTGCCCAACATCCGGACCGTACCAGCCGATCGCGGAAGCACTGATCACAGCGCGAACCTGGTGGGGAATTTCGCGGAGCGACTTCTGCAGCAACCTGCTGCCGTTTACACGGCTCTCAACTATTTCTCTTTTCCTTCTCTTTGTCCATCTCCGCTCCGCCACACCAGCGCCGGCCAGGTGGATGATAAAATCCGCTTCGCGGATCGCCGATGGGTCGATGGTTTGTGCAGCCGGGTCCCAGGCCAGGTACCGAATCCGGCCCGGGTGATTCCTGCTTGCACGATCCGGGTCCCTGGTCAGGATGATGAGCTCCCAGCCCTGGTCCAGCAGGTAACCGGACAGCGCCCTTCCCACCAGCCCGGTGCCCCCGGTGATCAGTACGGTAGCCATGTGATGGTTTGATTTTGATTTTAAAATTAATACATACGTTCCGGATACGGGGTATGCCCGATGATAAAAATCCCCCCGGAAAACCAGGGGGAAGGTAAACAACTAAAAACAAACACATTTATAAACTATACATCTCCGTTAGTCCGGCTTCTTACCGTCCAGGAATGTATTGATGGTGCTGATCTGGGAATTGTTCTGTTCGTCGGTCTTGACCTCGTATTGGCTGTAAAAATTCTCGACGTTGGAAATGGTGTTGTACAATTCCAGATTACGGCGGATGTAAGCCGGCACAGTTTCAAACTCATTGTTCGGATCAGCAGCATTGATGTTGAATGACAGGTTGCGCAACTTGTTGATTCGCTCAGCTGCCCGGCGTCTTAATTCTTCAGCTTCGTCCTGCATTGCAGGGTCCTCAGCTTGATTGTCCGGAATGATGGGAGTTTGAGTTTGATGGGCCCAAGGCACATCCGCCGCTGGAATCTCATCTTTGAATACCAGTTGCATGTCGGAAGGAGTTTCCTCCTCCCTGCGCGGATTAACCGCAAGGGTATTCAAGATCGCATCCTTCACAGGGGCGTGTTCAGGGAGGATTTCTTTGTCAGATTTCTGGTCTTCAGCGTAGATATTGGATGGCCTTGCAAGGTATCCCCCGGACACTGCAGTTGCCGGAGAATGCGGGTCGGCATGACTGGCCGAAATTTTTTGCGTCCCGTTGAAAGGGGGCTCCTGCGAAAGTATCCATTCTGTTTTTTCGTCCTCCGCATTTTTTTCCACCTGGTTTTCAACAGTAGTTTTACTAGTTTCATCCTGCGTAAAAAGCACAAGCGGTGTCGGCTTTTTTTGAAGGTCCGCTTCTGTGTGCCGGGGCCGGAGGTCTTTTCGCGCTGCAGCCGGCTCCTGTTCTTCTTTTTGTGAGGTTTCAGTGGTTGTCACAGGCCGTGGTACGGATGATTCGTTGCCGGGCATCTGCAAAGTCATCATGATTTTGTCATCTTTCTTTGCATCAGGCCGGGCAGGTTCTTTTCTGGCAAATGGATCTTTGTATTCAAAACCGGTTGCGATGAGTGTAATACCGATCTTGGGACCAAGGGCATTATCGTATCCAAGTCCCAGGATAATATCAGTGCTCTCACCGGTCTGGCTTAGCAAATGACGCTGGATGATCTCCACTTCATCCATGGTAAATTCATGTTCCCCATCGGCGGAATTGATGTTGATCAGTATCCATTTGGCGCCACGGATATCGTTGTCGTTCAGGAGTGGGGAATTAAGTGCTTCCTCAATAGCCTGCTGGGCCCTGTTGCTGCCCTCGGCGGCCGCACTTCCCAGGATGGCAACACCTCCATTGCGCATCACCGTGCACACATCGGCAAAATCCACGTTGATCTGCCCGGTGCTGTTGATGACATCGGTAATGCATTTCGCAGCCGTAGCCAGCACATTGTCCGCCTTTGCAAAGGCTTCCTTCATTTTGAGGTTTCCAAACTGGTGGCGAAGCTTGTCATTACTGATCACCAGCAGCGTATCAACATATTGTTTCAGCATCAGTATCCCCTCTTCTGCCTGTATCTGCCTTTTCTTCCCTTCATAGGAAAACGGGGTTGTGACAATCCCCACTGTGAGAATGCCAAGGTCCTGGCAGATTTTTGCGATGATCGGTGCGCCACCCGTTCCGGTGCCACCTCCCATACCTGCCGTGATAAAGGCCATCTTGGTATTTACCTCCAGGATATTCCTGATTTCCTCCAGGCTCTCTTCCGTAGCCTGTCTTCCAATGTCGGGGTTAGCGCCCGCACCCAGCCCCTGGGTAAGATGGGGCCCCAACTGGACCCGGTTTGGCACCCTGCTCTGGCAAAGCGCCTGCGCGTCCGTATTGCATATAATAAAATTGACCCCTTCAATTTGCTGGCCGAACATATGGTTTACAGCGTTGCCGCCACCTCCGCCTACACCAATCACCTTAATGATTGATGATTTCTCCTTTGGTAAATCAAAATGTATCATGTTCTAAAATTGGGTTAGTAATATATTGAGTGATCAGCCGGATACCCATAGGTATCGGCTATATATTTCCGTTATAAGGCATGATCTTCTTCTTCCTTGAACAAATCGATAATGCCGTCCTTGAATTTGCCCCAGAAGTCCTTCAGGCCTTTCCGGTTCCTCACCCGCTCCTCCTGCTGCATCTCCTCGGTTGGCTCCGGTTCGGGCATGGCCATTGGGTTTTTCAGCATCTCCGGAACTTCCATGCTCACCAGTTGCTGTTCAAATTGTTTGCGATTGTGCTCATAATCGCTGTATCCTTTCAGGATTAAACCGATACAGGTGGAATAGGTTGGCTTGGCCAGCTCGTCGATATGCCCGGCAGCCAGGTGTTCCGTGGGGAAACCAATGCGCGCATTCAATCCCGTTACATATTCCGTAAGCTGGATCAGGTGTTTCAGCTGTGCTCCGCCACCGGTCAGCACCACACCGCCATTCAGCATTTTATTGTCCAGCCCCACCTGTTTCAGGTGATAGGTCACAAAATCCATGATCTCATTCATACGGGCCTGTATGATGTTGGCAAGATTCCTGACGCTGATTTCCTTGGCGGGCATGCCCCGCAGCCCCGGGATGGTGATGAAGGCATTGGACTTTGCCTCATTCGACAGGGCAGATCCGAACTGTACCTTCATTTGTTCCGCCTGGGTTTTCAACACGCCCAGGCCTGTTTTGATATCGTTGGTGATGTTCTCCCCGCCAAACGGGATCACCGCCGTATGTTTCAGGATGCCTTCGTAGAAAACAGCAAGATCGGTGGTACCACCCCCGATGTCAACGATCGCAACGCCGGCCTCCAGGTCTTCCTGCCCCATGACAGCCGCAGCGGATGCCAATGGCTGCAATACGAGGTCCTTGGTATGCAGACCGCTTTTTTCAACGGCCCGGTTGATGTTTTTGATGGCATTCTTATCGCCGGTTATGATGTGGAAATTCGCACCCACCTTCACACCGCCATAACCAATCGGGCTGATGATGTTCTGAAAATTGTCCACGGCAAATTCCTGGGGAATCACATCAATGATCTGGTCACCCGCAGGTATATACGTTTTATACTGGTCGTTTACCAACTGGTCGATCTCGCGTTGGGTGATTTCGTCCTCGGTGTTCTGGCGTACAATGTCGCCCCGGGTCTGAAGACTTTTGATGTGATGACCGGCGATGCCAACATACACTTCTGAAATCTCAAGGTTGGGATTGGACGCATAACAGTTTTCAAGGGCCATGCGGATCGCCTTGATCGTTTCATCAATATTCAATACTTGTCCGTGTTTGACGCCATTGGAATTGGCGCGGCCAAACCCGAGTATCTCCAGTTTACCATATTCATTTTTACGCCCGGCAATGGCAGCAATCTTGGTAGTACCGATATCTAGTCCTACGATAATGGGTTGTTCATGATTCATAGTCTGGTTATTTAGCTGTTTTAGTTGTTTATATATGGAATATGATTTGTCAGATTGTTCATGTCAATTTTTATTTCTTGCCCCGTTTGCCCTTTACAGCCTTTGCCGCCGTGCTGTCTTCGTCGGCCGGTACCAGGTCATAGCCTACCAGGGTTTGTTCGGTAACCGTATTGTGCTCCAGCGGTCTCATATCCTGCGACCGAAGGGTGTCTGCCTGCATTTGCCTGGCAGTCCTGATCAACTGTTCAATATTTTTCATGGCCTGCAGCGAATCGGATTTTGAAACATAGTTGTTTCTTTTTGTTCCGATCACCTGACCGGCAAAACGAACATCAATAGATGCATATTTATCAAATCCAGTCCTGGACAATACATCCTTGTAAAAAACAAAGAGCCGGCGAAACTTTTGTGCACAGTCATTCCCGTCACCAAATTCCACGATATGATTCCCAATAACAGGCACCAGCTGAAATGAACGATGCGTGCTGATATTTACCTGCTGGATATCCGCCATCCAAAACGGGTTTCGTAAAATATAGGCTGCCAGTTTCCTCGTTTGATCCGCCAGGGTACTGTCGGGCCCACGGAGGCGGAATTTATTAACCGGGTAGCCGGTAAATACAGGGACCTTTACGCATACGCTCTCCGACAGGGGCAGTTGCGTCCCACTGCTGTCGACATAAAAGCTTTCCCCGTTTACCGAAAAGACCCTTGCCACGGGTTCGCGTTCGGTCACTTTCACCCGCAACATTTCATTGTTATCAAAGAACAGCTGGGCATCCCTGACCCAGATATTTTTTTTCAGCAGTTCCTCCATGCCGCGCAGGTCGCAGGATATGATGGTTCTGCCGGCGAGTTTTTCCTTTCCGTTCGCAGTCAACAGGTTCATCACATCCTGTTGATCCAGGAAATGACGCCGGTTCCCTCCATTTATTTCTACCCGGCTTCCGCTACAGGTCCTGTTGTTCTTCTTATTGATGGCAGCCACCAATAAAACCACCCCGCCCAGGGTACCCACGCTCCAGGCGGCGATCAACAGGATCCTCCTGATTGTTCCTTTGATGTTCATGGTTCAACACCGTTTTGTTGTCAAACCCGCTGCCCGGAAACCTCCTGGCTACCGGGCCGGGCTGTTGGTTACACCCGCCCAACGGTCATATAGAACCGTCAGACGGGTACAAAGTGACCTGGCAAAACCCGATCACAATATGGGTTAGTTCTTTTTTTCAAGGATCTCTTTGATGGGCGTTACCAACGCATCGATATCGCCCGCTCCCGCCGTGATCAGCAACCCCACCGGCTCCTTCTGTATCCAGTTCAACAGTTCTGCTTTATCCATCAGCCATTTTTTTTTCATTTTCATTTTGTCAAGGATCATCCGGCTGCTTACACCCTCCACGGGGAGTTCCCGTGCGGGGTAGAGGGGCAGCAGGACCACCTGGTCTGCCAGATCCAGGCTGGCGGCAAATTCATCCGCAAAATCCCTGGTCCTCGAATACAAATGCGGCTGAAAGATCACGGTACAGGACAGGTCGGGGAACAACCCCTTCGCACCTGTGATCAATGCCCGCAATTCCTCCGGGTGATGGGCATAGTCATCAATGAATACCCGCGCTTTCCCGCCCGCTTCCCCGGGAGGTTCCCGGAGAATGTATTCAAACCTTCTCTTCACACCCCGAAAGGCTTCTACCGCCGCCCTGATTTTTTCATCTGCAATGGCTACCCATTTTGCCACGGTAATCGCGGCCGTTGCATTTTCCACATTGTGCATGCCCCCCATATTCAACCGGATATCACTTAGCCGCCAATCCTTCATCTGCACCTCAAAACGATATCCCCCCGACTGTGTCTGTATATTTTGCGCATATACATCAGCGTTACAATCCTGCAAACTGTACGTCTGGTGATTCTTTGCGCGCAGGTCCTTGTCCCGTTGAAGGCCATATTTGCTCAGCAACCAGCCACCCGGTTTCAGCCTTCCTGAAAATTCCACAAAGGCTTTCTCTACTTCCCCGGCCGTTCCATAGATATCCAGGTGATCGGCATCCATGGCAGTGATCACGGCAATGTCGGGGCTTAGTTTCAAAAAACTCCGGTCGTACTCGTCCGCCTCCACCACGCAGAGGTTTCGCTCGTTGCTCCAGAAATTGCTGTTGTAGTTCACAGCAATTCCGCCGAGGAAGGCGTTGCAACCATACCCGCTATGCCTCAGGATATGCGCGATCATGGTTGTGATCGTCGTTTTTCCATGTGTCCCGGCTACACAGATATTAAAAGAACTGCTGGTTATGGCTCCGAGTACATCGCTCCTTTTCAGGAGGGGGTACTGGTGCTGTTTATAATATTGTAATGCTGCATGATCCCCGGGCACAGCCGGTGTATACACCACCAGGTCAGCATCCTTCGGCGCCAGACGCACGTCGTCCTGGTAATGCACCGGGATCCCTTCGTCAATCAACTGACGGGTAAGCGCGGTTTCTGTGCGGTCATAGCCGCTCACCTGTTTGCCGTGAAACCGAAAATACCTCGCCAGTGCGCTCATTCCGATCCCGCCAATTCCGATAAAATATATCCTCTTTATTTTTTCCAGATCAACCATGGATGCATTTCAAAATTTCATGAGCAATTACCTGGTCTGCGTCCTTCACTGCCAACCTGCCGATATTCTCCGCCAATTCCCTTTGTCTCGCCTCGTCGGCAAGGAGCGCCAGCAATGTGGGAATCAGCTTCTGTTTTGCCTCTGCATCCCGGATCAGGATGGCAGCATTTTTTTGAACCAGGTTTTGCGCATTGGCGGTTTGATGGTCTTCGGCCGCGAACGGATAGGGCACCAGCAACGCTGGTTTTCCAACAACACACAGTTCCGCAATGGTCATAGCGCCCGCACGGGCTACTACCACATCTGCTGCTGCAAACGCATATTCCATTTTTGTAATAAAGTCATTCACCCAGATATGCTTGTTGTCGACGGCCCGTTCAGCTGCCCGGACCACATAGGCTTTCCCGGTTTGCCAGATCAGCTGCGCCTGCACTTTGGCCAGTTCCGCGATACCGGCATCGGTTGCTTCGTTGATGCTTTTCGCACCCAGGCTTCCTCCCATCACGAGTACGGTTTTCCTGGAAGGATTCATGTTGAAGAACCGGATGCCCTGTTCACGCCCGATGCTGTTATCCGCAATGTTCCGCCTGACGGGATTCCCGGTGATCATGAGTTTTTCCGCCGGGAAAAATTTCTCCATTCCATCGGTGGCCACAAATATTTTGGTGGCTTTCTGACCGAGCAGGATATTTGATCTGCCTGCAAAGGAATTCGACTCGTGTATAAAAGTCGGGACACCTCGTGCCTGCGCATAGCGCAGCACCGGGAAACTGGAATATCCTCCCACACCCAGTACGGCATCTGGTCTGAATACCCGAAGTATCCTTTTCACCTGGAAAAAACTTTTGAGCAACTTGTAGGGCAGCCCTATATTCTTTATCAAAGAACTCCTGTTGAAACCCGCGATATCAAGCCCTTCGATCCGGTAACCGGCCTGTGGCACTCTTTCCATTTCCATTTTCCCCTTCGCGCCTACAAACAATATGTCGATATCCGGTCTGAGTCTTTTTAAGGCATGGGCAATAGCCACCGCGGGAAAAATATGTCCACCCGTGCCACCCCCGGCTATAATGATCCTTATCTTTCTGCTCCCCCGGGACATATTCATTGCTTCCGACTCTCTTTGCACAGCGCTCATATTTTATAATGTTTACAACTCCTCACTGATCCATGGTATCTGTCTGCCCGGGCACAGCCGCCCTCTTTCCTTCCAGTTGCTCTACGTTCCTGGCAACACTCAATATAATGCCGATGGCGAGACAGGTGAACAGGAAGGAACTACCTCCCATACTTACCAGTGGCAACGTAACACCTGTTACCGGGAACAAATTCACATTGACCGCCATGTTGGCGATGGCCTGTATCACCAGCGTAAAACTTAACCCAAGCGCCAGGAATGCGCCAAATGCAAAAGGACACTTTTGAAAAAGCCGGATGCTCCTGAACAAAAAAACCAGGTAAATAAAAATGATAAAAGCACCTCCTGCGAGTCCGTATTCCTCGATGATGATGGCATAGATAAAATCAGAATAGGGATGCGGCAGGAAATTTCGCTGCCGGCTGTTGCCCGGACCCAGACCCACCCAACCTCCGTTGGCGATGGCGATCTTCGCCTGGTTCACCTGGTAATGGTCATCGTCCGTATTTTCTTTGTCTCCATAGATGAATGATTCCACGCGACTGATCCAGGTATCGACCCGTACAAACAACCCCGCCCGTTGTTCTGCTTTCGGTTTAGCCTCCGAAACACTCCCGGATCCATGGCGGAAAACAGCTGCCATAACGAGGATCAATACCGGCACCAGGGCTATCGCGATCGTAAGCAGCAGGTGTTTGCCACGCACCCGCCCGATGAACAACAACATCAGGCTGGTGGCACCCACCAACAATGCCGTGGAAAGATTGGCAGGCATGATCAGCACACAAACGATGGCTACGGGTATGATCACCGGCAGAAAACCATTCCTGAAATCCTTGATAACATCCTGTTTTTTACTGAGCATCCGTCCCAGGTACATGAACAATGCAAGCTTGGCAAGATCGGAGGTCTGAAAAGTGAGATTGATCAGCGGTAACCTGATCCAGCGGCTTCCTTCGTTCAACTTTACGCCAAAGAACAAGGTGTACAACAACAGGGGGATGGACACGAGGTAGAGTACCCTGGCCAGTTTTGAATAAATGATATAGTTTACCCGGTGGGCAAAATAAATGATCAACACCCCTACCACGATAAAGGCAAACTGTTTGAAGAGATAGACCTCGGTATCACCCTTGTACATTTTATACGCAAGCAGACCCGTGGAACTATACACCACGAGCAGAGATACAAGTGCCAAAAGAATCACAATGGCCCAAATCACTTTGTCGCCTCTTGTTCTTGATCCAAGACTCCCGAATGGGTTTTTTTCTATGGTGCTGAAATCATTCATGGATGATCAACTTGCTCCTTAATGTTAAAATATTTGCACAGTTTTTTTTGATGTACCAGTTATTTTACAGGTTCCTCACTGCCTCTTTAAACTGTTTTCCCCTGTCTTCATAATTCTTGAAAAGATCGAAGCTGGCACAGGCCGGGCTCAGCAATACCACATCTCCTTTATTGGCAAAATGAAACGCCGCCTTTACCGCCTCTTCCGCACTACCCGTGTTGACCATTACCGGAACATCCTGTTGAAAGGCTTCGTGGATTTTGCGGTTGTCGACCCCCATACACACAATCGCTTTCACCTTTTCCTTGACCAGGTCGCGGATGAGGCCATAGTCGTTCCCTTTATCAACTCCTCCCAGGATCAGGATCACCGGTTTTTCCATGCTCTCAAGGGCATACCAGGTTGAGTTTACATTGGTTGCCTTGCTGTCGTTGATGAACTCCACACCCCGCACAGTCGATACATATTCCATACGGTGTTCCAACGCCTCAAAACTTTGGATGGCCTCGCGGATCTTTTCCTTACGAATACCGATGGTAGCGGCTGCAAGTCCGGCTGCCATACTGTTGTATTGGTTGTGGATGCCCTTTAGTGCAAAGTCATAAATGCTCATTTCCATCTTCTCGCTGCCTGTTCTGATAGTCATGTGCCCGTTCCTGATAAAACCTCCTTGATTGAGTTCGTGTTGCATGGTAAATGGTAATGGGTTAGATTGAAATGAAAACTGGGTTATGTATTTAGTCGTCACCGGGTCATCTTCACAATAAATAAAATAGTCCTCCCTGGTCTGGTTCATCACGATCCTGAATTTGCTCCTGATATAATTCTCAAACTTATATTCATACCTGTCCAGGTGATCCTCCGTGATATTGGTCAGTATCGCGATATCGGGTCTGAATGTCCGGATATCATCCAACTGAAAGCTGCTGATCTCCGCCACGTACCATGGCCTGCTGTCTTCCGCTACCTGCCTGGCGAATGAGTAACCGATATTTCCCACCAGTGCGCAATCCAATCCGCCATGCCTGCAGATGTGATAGGTCATCGCGGTGGTAGTAGTTTTACCGTTGCTCCCCGTAATACCGATGATCCGGCTGTTTCCTTTGTAGCGATAAGCAAGCTCTATCTCACTGATGACCGGTATACCCTTTGCCCTGACTTTTTTTACCAGTTCATTTTTTTCCGGGATGCCGGGACTCTTCATGACCTCGTCCGCTTCCAGGATCTTTTTTTCCGAATGCATACCTTCCTCATAAGCGATCTTTCTGGCCTCCAGGTCATTTTTATATTGCGCCTTCAGCGTCGATCCGTCTGATACAAAAACTTCATAGCCCTGCTGCGCGGCCAGGATGGCTGCCCCCACTCCGCTCTCACCGCCCCCCAGTATGACCATACGTTTCTTCATTCTTTGCAAAATGCTGTCTCCGTTGATGACCTTACAAAACGGATTAAACGGTTCTTCAAAAGCATGAATCGCACTGCACCACAATTTCTTGGAACGATGGTCTTCCCTGCGTTACGTTGTTCGAAGTTGGTTTTTCAATAATGTTTTAGCCTCGCCGGCATCACCTGATCTTTAGGGTTACGATCGCAAAAACGGCACACAACACAGTTACGATCCAGAACCTGGTCACAATCTTGCTCTCGTGATAACCCAGTTTCTGGTAGTGGTGATGAAGCGGGCTCATTAAAAAAATTCTTCTCCCTTCGCCATATTTTTTTTTTGTGTATTTGAAATAAGTTACCTGGATCACAACGCTCAGGTTCTCCACCAGGAAAACGCCGCAAAAAATCGGTATCAGCAACTCCTTTCTTACGATGATGGCCAGCGCGGCCAGGATACCGCCAAGTGTCAGGCTACCGGTGTCACCCATAAACACAGAAGCCGGGTAGGCATTGTACCACAGGAATCCCAGGCAGGCCCCGATCAGTGCCCCGATGAAAATGGACAATTCCCCCAAATTGGGGATATACATAATGTTTAGATACTCGGCAAACCGGATATTGCCACTGGCATAGGCGAACACGCCAAGACATGCCCCCATAATAGCACTGACCCCGGTGGCAAGTCCGTCCACCCCATCCGTGATGTTGGCTCCGTTGGACACTGCCGTAATGATAAAAATCACGATGATGATGTAGAGGATCCAGGTGGCTCCACGAATTGCCTGTGGTAATAATTTTGAATAGTTAAACTCATGGTTCTTAACAAAGGGGATGGTGGTAATGGGCTCGCTGGCTTCGGCAAACACTTTTTCCTTTCCATCCAGGATGACGGTCTTGATGCCCGTAGTATCTGTCGGTTTTTTTCCGCCGACATATTCCCGCCACACTTTTGTATTGCTGTTAAAATACAGGGTAGCGCCTACCACAAAACCCAATACAACCTGCCCCAGTATTTTAAACCAGCCGGCCAGGCCATCCTTGTCACCCTTTTTATAGGCGATCCCCTGTTGTTGGGCCAGGCGCTTGGCGCGGAGTTTTAAATAGTCGTCGATGAATCCGATCATCCCCAGCCACAGCGTGCTAAAGATCATCAACCGGATATAGGCTTTGTTGAGATTTGCCAGCAGCAGGGTGGGAATAAGGATGGCCAGGATGATGATGATTCCACCCATGGTAGGTGTTCCTTTTTTCTGCTGTTCTCCCGCCAGCCCGAGTTCACGCACACTTTCTCCAACTTGTTTTTTCTGCAGGTAGGTGATCAGCCGCCTGCCATAGATCATGGTGATCACGAGCGACAATAAAACAGCCAGTAATACCCGGAAGGTGATGAACTGGAACAAGGTCCCTCCGGGTATTTTAACACCGCTCTGTCGCATCCAATCGAATAAATGATACAGCATGTTGGTTTTTTCTGGCTGATTTGGTTACCGTCCTGAAATATATTTTGTCAGCACCCTTCCCGCCCACCGGTTTTTATTTCGGCGAACCGGTTGCCGGTTTATTTGTTTAATAATTCGAACATCTCCTTCAGCACTGCCTTGTCATCAAAGGGGTATTTCACCCCCTTGATCTCCTGGTATTTTTCGTGGCCCTTCCCGGCAATGAGTAAGATGTCCTCCTGCCTGGAAAAACTCACCGCGGTCTTGATGGCTTCCTTTCTATCTGTGATGGAAATGTATTTACGCTTTGCCGCGGTATTCAATCCCTCTTCCATGTCTTTAATGATCTGCTCGGGGTCCTCACTGCGAGGGTTATCCGAAGTAAAAACTACCCGGTCGCTATAGGTACAGGCAGCTTCACCCATGATGGGTCTTTTTTTCTTATCCCGGTCGCCCCCGCATCCTACCACGGTAATGATCTGCTCGTGACCCTTGCGCAGCTTTTGAATGGTGGTCAGGACATTGATTAATGCGTCCGGTGTGTGAGCATAATCAACGATGCCCAACACTTTCTCCCGGGTGGACAGGATGTAGTCAAACCTCCCCTCGGCGCCCGTCAGTACACTCAGGCAACGCAACACTTCCTCCCTGTCCTCACCCAGGCAGATAGCCGTTCCATACACAGCCAGCAGGTTGTATGCGTTGAATTCCCCAATGAGCCGGAAATGGACCTCGCGGTCGTTGACCAGCATAACAAGACCGGTCAGACTGTTTTCCAGGATCTTTCCCTTGAACTCAGCCATGGTTTTGAGACCGTAAAAAAACTTCCTGGCATGCGTGTTCTGCAGCATGACCGTACCTCGCTTGTCATCCGCATTGGAGAGCGCAAAGGCGCCCGAAGGCAGGGAATCAAAAAATGATTTTTTTACACGGATATATTCCTGGAAAGTCTTGTGATAATCGAGATGATCATGGGTAATGTTGGTGAATATACCCCCGGCGTACAGCAGGCCTGCGATGCGGTGCTGATCGATGGCATGAGAACTCGTTTCCATAAACACATGCGTACAGCCGGCTTCCACCATTTGTCTCAAAAGCGCATTCAGGCTGATGGCATCCGGTGTGGTATGCGTGGCGGGGACTATCTGGTCGGCAATATGATTTTCCACCGTACTCAGCAAACCGCAACGATATCCCAGCGCTGTGAAGAGTTTGTACAAAATAGTGGCGATGGTCGTTTTCCCGTTCGTTCCGGTAACCCCCACCAGTTTGAGTTTTTCTGAAGGCTGGCCATTCAGGTGATGCGCCATATATCCGGCTGCTTCTGCACTGTTTTCTACTTGCACGTAGGTAACACCCTCATTTAATGTTGCCGGCAGGGTTTCACAGATCACCGCGGAGGCTCCCTGTTCCACCGCGGTCGGGATAAACTGGTGGCCATCCGCGTGTACGCCTTTTACTGCAATGAAAACAGCGCCGGGCCCTACCTTGCGGGAGTCCGTTTGAAGGTCCCTGACGGGAATATCCAGTTTCCCATTTACCGACCGGATGCTGACTTTATATAATATGTCCTGTAATGTGGGCATCAGTTTAATTCAAGGGTGATCGATTGATTTTTGGAGCAGGTTGTTCCCGGCTGAATGCTCTGTGATGCTATCTTTCCCATTCCCCGTACTGCAACGTGCATATTCATATCTTCCAGGAGGTACAGTGCGTCCTTTAGTCCCATCCCCCTGAGATCGGGCATCATTTTCCGGGTGACGACCTGTTCCCGCAGCACGGGTTGATAATTGGCGGCATACAATTTTCCCCAGTTCGCCGTGGCGGATGAATCGCGGTAGTCCATCTGCAGTGTGCGCACAACCTGTTTCATGTCCTGCAGATTGCCCGCATAGTAAAAACGGGTACTGTCTTTTTTCAACAGCGGGGCGGGCTGACCGGCAAAATCCACACCGGGCTGCAGCATGCCTGTGCTCATGAGTTTATCGGCTACCTCCTTGACTACCGGGGCGGCCACCGAGGCGCCCAGGAATTTTTTGGCGAAGGGTTTATTCTTGATCACTACAATACAGGAATAACGGGGATGGTCAGCCGGAAAATACCCGGCAAAGGAGGACTGGTAGATATGATCGGCGTAGCCGCGGTTTCCATTCGCCACCAGCGCCGTGCCCGTTTTACCGGCCATTTTATAAAAAGAATTTTTGAAAACATTTTTGGCCGTCCCTGAAATACATACGCCTTCCAGGCATTCCTGCAATTGCCGCAGGGTTTCCTGGTTGCATACCTCTGGCAATATGGTAACGGGTTTGTTTTTCCGTTCTATGTTGCCGGCCAGTTGTATATCGTCCACCAGGTAGGGCTTCATCATCTTACCGTCATTGGCGATGGCATTGTAGAGCGTGAGTGTTTGCAAAGGACTGATCAGGACTTCATACCCAAACGCCATCCATGGAAGGGTGGAAGCGCTCCAGGAACGCGAGGCCGGGGATTTTACAATCGGTTGGGTTTCACCGGCGAGGTCGACACCGGTCACCCGGTTAAGCTGTAGTTTTTTAAGATGTTCAACAAAACGACCCGGGTCTTTTGCATAGGCATTCATGGCCAGTTTTGCCATGCCCACATTGGAACTCAGTTCAAATGCCTGTTTGACCGTTACGTCGGATTCGGAATGTTTTTCTGCGTCACGAACCGTACGGGTACCCACCTTCCAAACACCTCCTTCCAGGTTTACGTGATCACTCAGCTTCACGCGTTTGTCTTCCAGCAGGGAGAGCAGGGTGGCAAGTTTGAAGGTGGAGCCCGGCTCCGAAGCCCGGATGGCATAATTCAGGTCCTCCCAATAACTTCCATCGGATTGTCGCCCCAGATTGGCGATGGCCCTGATTTTCCCGGTTGATACTTCCATGACGATACAGGTCCCATGTTCACACTCGTTTTCCAGCATCATTTTTAATAAGGCGTTCTCAGCTATGTCCTGGATATTGACGTCAATGGTGGTGTGAATGTCCTTGCCATTTTCAGGTTCAATTTCATATCCCTCTACCGGCAAGTACCCGCCCGCCGCAATGTACCGTACGAGCCGGCTTCCGTTTTCGCCTTTCAGCAGCGAGTCATAGCTGCGCTCGAGGCCTACGTTTTGTGCATTTGATCTTGCCAGGCCAATGGTACGATTGGCCAGCAAGCCAAACGGATTTAATCTTTTGCTGTTGATTTCAGTAATAAACCCGCTCTTGTTCCTGCCCAGGCGGACCAGCGGGAAATTTCTTAATTCCTTGTATTGTTCGAACGACAGGTTTTTTTGCAGGGGAAAAAACCGATCCTCGGAACGATAGCCCTGCTGTAATGCCCGCTTGTATTCGGCCGCGCTGCGATCCCGGAACAAACGGGCGAGGCAGCCGGAGAGTGAATCCAGGTGTTCGCGGAAACGTTTCCCGTTCTTTTCCCGCAGGCCATCTGCGCCAAAGTCGATATATATATTAAAATAAGGAATGGATGTGCTCAGCATGCTTCCGTCCTCACTGTACACCGTGCCCCGCTCCGCATTAAGCGCCACGTATTTCTGGTGCAGGCTGTCGCTCAAACCCCTCCAGTAACTTCCCTGCACACGCTGGATATATACTGCTCTTCCCAGCACGCAGGCGCAAAGAACGATCATGCCCAGGAAGCACAGGTAGACTCTCCACAATATATCTCGTTTAAGCTCCAACGTTAGTACGCTTGGTGATGGTGATAATAATTTTCATTGAACGGTTTGATGTGCACAAAGGCGGCCGGTTTTCACCGGTCTCATCGACCGGCTGCCAGGTCATCTTCACTGCTGTCAGTAAGCAGCACCGGCGGCGAGGTCAGTTCTTTCAACCCAAATGGCTCCACCGCCCTTGCCAACTCACTTTGTTTGCTCCGGAACATCAATTCACTCTTTAGTGTCTTGTACTCGTACTGCAACTCCTTAAGTTCCGTATTGCTCTTGCTGATATTCCGTATGATTTTGTCTGCGTAATGTCCGTTGTATATATAGATCACTGCCAATGCCGCCAGGAACAGGAAGAAGGGGATGTTCCGGACGATCCACTGATATTTCAGCCATCTTTTCCAGACAGGTTTCTGTTCCCGGTTTTTATTTTTTTCTGCTGAGCTTTCCATTATAACAATGCGATCGTTCGTTATCTTTTATGATTGCCGGACCAGCCGGCGAGCGTGAATTTTCTTTCTGCGATGAACCACGGCACTGACCCTCCGGTATTTATATCTTTTCTGCTACGCGCAAACGTGCACTGCGCGAGCGGGGGTTTTGGGTCATTTCCGCGGCGGAGGGAACAATTGGCTTCCTGTTTATCAATCGAAACAGTTTTGCATGTGTATGCTGACCAAAAGGGTCGCTGTTCTCCTGCCCGTCGTCAAATGATCCGTTCTTAAAGAACTGTTTCACCAGCCTGTCTTCCAGTGAATGAAAAGTGATGATGGCCACCCGTCCACCGGGTTTCAGCAGTGCGGGCAGTTGTGTCAACATATCCCGCAATGCCTCCAGCTCCTGGTTCACTTCAATACGCAATGCCTGGAAAACCTGGGCCAGGTATTTATGAGGATTGCCTTTCACCACCTCTGCAATAGCGTGTCTGAAGCTGGCGATCGTCCGGAGCGGCATGGCCTGCCTGACTTCCACGATCTTTTTTGCCAGCGTTTTTGCGTTGGTCACTTCACCGTATTGTTCAAAAATTTTGTGCAGGCGCTGTTCAGGATAGGTATGGATGACCTCAAAGGCTGTCAGCGATTGTCGCTGGTCCATCCTCATGTCAAGGTCGCCATCGAATCGTGTGGAGAATCCGCGGGCAGGTTCATCAAACTGGTGGCTGCTTACGCCCAGGTCGGCGAGGACTCCATCCACCGGGCCGACTTTATGCAGGCGAAGAAAACGCTGCATGTGGCGGAAATTGTGTGGGAAGAAGTGGATCCTGGTATCATCGGGCAGGTTACGCCTGGCGTCTTCATCCTGGTCAAAAAGGTACAACCTCCCTTCACTACTCAGTCGACGCAGTATTTCACGCGCATGCCCCCCTCCCCCAAAAGTCCCGTCCACATAAACACCACC
>DATJYH010000279.1:0-3530 GCA_035499675.1 Puia sp. | reverse complement strand
GGTCAAGCGGCGTCCATGGATTTTTATGTGTCCAGTGCCAGCCGGAATAATCCCTGGTCATCTCGGCAAGCCTGTTGGCCACGGCAGGAATCCTGTTGGCCGCATCAAAGAGCTCATGAAGTTGCCACGCTTCGTTTGCCTCGGGGATCCCCTTTTCTTTGGCAAGTTTGTGACTTTCCAGCATGGAGAAACCGGAAAAGCTATACCCGTTCAGGGCAGCATCCACCAGCACCAGCGAATTTGTTTTTTCCGGAAAGGAGAGGGCGAAATCGGTAACGATTCTTCCTCCCATGGAATGCCCCACAACGGTGGCGCTTGCAATACCCAGGAATTGCAACAGCTGTGACAGGTCCTCATGGTGTGCGTAGGGTTCAGTCTCAGGCAGGGAAGATCTTCCAAAACCCCGTGCATCATACCGGATTACCTGGAAATGCTGCGACAGAAAAGAAAACTGGTCCTCCCACATGCGGCAGTCGAGCCCATACCCGTGCACCAATACAACCGCCGGCCCGCTCCCTTTTTTTTCAAAATAAAGACGCGCACCGCTGATGGTTGCAAATCCGCTCTCCATTACAGGATTGACTGCTGTCATGGCTGCCGGTTGGTCAGGAATCTGTCGTGCCCGTACTGCTAACGGTAATGTATCCGCGAAAGTCTTAATGAGACATTTGCCCGACGGGCATAACTACAGGGCGAAGGTACAAAAATTCCCGCCCGGCATCAGCGGCTGCAGGATGATAAGAAAATATTTCTGTTAAAACCTGCTGAAACAACTATTCCGTCCGCAACGACTTAACCGGGTTGGCGGAGGCAGCCCGGATGGTCTGGTAGCTAAGTGTTACGAGGGCTACCAACATCATCCCGATGCCACAAAGCGGAAAGGCCCACCAGCTGATCGCGGTCCTGAACGCAAAATGCTCGAGCCAATTGTGCATTACCCACCATACAATCGGCGTAACGACTACAAACGCGATGGCTATCAGGGCGATAAAATCTTTCGACAGAAGGGATACGATATGGGGCACCGAAGCACCGAGTACTTTTCGAACACCGATTTCCTTGGTTCTTTGGTTGGTGCTGTAGATCACCAGGCCAAGCATACCCAGGCAACTGATGAAGATGGTGAGTCCCGTGGCCCAGACCAGCAAATGCTCGATATTTTGTTCCCTGCCGTAGGATTGAGCAATGCTTTCATCCAGGAACTGGCAATTGAATTCGGCTTCGGGATATATTTCTTTGAACAACTTCCCCATTTGGGCAATGGTTGCACTCCATTCGTTTTTTGTAGCTGTGTTGAGCGCTATCACTATATCATTGTAATCATTCGTGGAATGGATAAAGGCCATGGGATTGATCGTATTTTGCAGGGAATGGGCATGAAAATCCTTCATCACGCCAACGATGGGTACCTGTTTATTATCCCATAAAACCGATTTTCCAATGGCTTCAACAGGCTGTTGAAATCCCAGGATATGCAGATAGGTTTCGTTGATCACCACTTCGCGGATGGTATCGGCAGGCAGTAAGTCCCTTCCGGCAATAATAGGAATATGAAAGAGTTTCAGGTAATTGTCGTCTCCTGCTTTCAGCTCTACTGACGTCTGCAATTCTTTTTTCCCGTCTTTGTAGTCGATCCTGGATGTCCACCAGCCACCAGAATTGATGACATCGTTGCCCAGGCTGGTCATGTCGACAGCGGGCAGCTTGCTGATTTCATGCAGGAGGGTAAGGCGATGCAAAACAGCGGTGTCGCGTCGCGGTGTCTCAAAACTCACGATCGCTTCTTTTCGAAATCCCAGTTCTTTGTTGAGCATGAAACGGATCTGTTTCGCTACCAGCAGGGTGGACATGATAAAAAACTGGGCGATCACCAGTTGCGATACCGTAAGTGTCTGCCGCATCCAGGACCTGCGTGTTTGCCGCGTCCGGGCATGTGCCTGGTTCTTGAGCACGGCTATCGGATTCCAGGAAGAAAGCACCAGCGAGGGGTAGATCCCCGCCAGGAGACTTACCAAGATGGTCAGGGATATAAAAAAAATCAGTACTGCGGGATCGGTGATCGAGAAATGCAATTCCTTTGGAATAAAATCAGCGAAAATCTTGAGCAATACAGGTATCAGCAGCAGCGATAAAACACTGGCTGCGGCGGTAATCACGAAGGTCTCATAGAGGAACTGCCACATCAGCTGCACCCTGGACCCTCCCATGGTCTTGCGGACACCGATCTCCTTGGCACGGGCAGTGGCCTGTGCCGTGGTAAGGTTGATAAAATTGATACAGGCGAGCAGCAACAGGAATCCGGCGATCAGCATGAGCCCATACAACGTGCTCCGGCTGGCAACAGGCCCGTTGAGAATGCCATAGTACTCATTGAAATGAATATCGCTCAGCGGTTGTAGGGCATAGGTCCAGGTATAATAATTTTTTTTCTCGTCTTCTCCCTTGTATTTGTCTGCCAGGGCACGCAGTTTTGCATTGACCTGCGCCACGGAAACAGTGTTGCCCAGTTTTACAAAAAGCTGCTGGTCGCTGGTCGTGGAGCCCCACTCGTCCCAGAAAAACTTTTTACGCAGACCGGGGTTGTCGAGGAGCGTCGGCAACGAAATAAATTCCTGGAATGTAAAATCGGAGTTCCCTTGTTTGTCCAGATCCTGCACCACGCCGGCCACCTGTGCAATAATACTGTCATCATAAATGATCCGGCTGCCGATCATCTGTTCATAGGGCAGGGAAGGGAAATATGTCTTTGCGCGGGTTTCACTCAGCACCACCTGTCCTGCGCTGTTCATGCTGGACGCAGCAGACCCAGCCAACCAATGATAGGGCAGCAACTCGAAATAGGCAGCGTCGGCAAAGATGATCTTCTCCTGGGAGAGGAATTTCACCGGTTTGGGTTCGCCCGGCCGGCTGACCATTTGCCTGCCCGGACTATAATACCGGAAGGGGACGGTCAGTTCAATACCCGGGATTTCTTTTTTTACAGCTTCCACAAGCGGTCCCTGTGTTCCACGGGTATGGCCCTCGTTACCCTCTTCTCTAAAGTCGCTAACGATCCTGTATATGCGATTTTTGCCGGGCTCAAAACGATCAAAACTGTATCCATACCTTACGATCAGGAAGATGACCAGCGAAGCGCTGATCCCGATAGCGAGGCCGAGTACATTGATCAGGGAAAAAATTTTATGCCGGCTAAAATTGCGGAAAGCGGTAATGAGATAGTTCCTGAACATGGGACTTGATTGATGATGGATGAAGCAGGGAATTAGACAACAACTTCCGTAACCAATCCCATGCCGGGGCAATTCTCATTGATTTACAATAGGCTATCCATTTATTCCGGGCAGGGTCGTTCGGTAATGGCACAGCAGATGTACGGTTCCGATACAGTGTGACTCGTCCGGCTAAAACTATACAGGTGATTGAATAAATCCGGATAATAACTATACAAAGGGCACGTAAATCATAATGAAGACTATCCATGCAGGTTTTTTAAAGATAGTTCTTTGTTTTGTTCGCCGTAAAGAAGAGGC
>DATJYH010000278.1:0-12947 GCA_035499675.1 Puia sp. | reverse complement strand
TCATACAGTACCAGTGCTGGTGTCCTGTCAGAAAGGTGAGCTTTTTAAAAAAATGCATGATGGTCCGACCTATCCAAAGACGGTTTTTGCGGGTGATGATAAAAAAGTCAATGTCTGTGTTGCTATCGGCACAGTTCTTTGAAAGAGAACCGGAAATGCCAATGCCCCGGACAAACGGAAAATGAAAAAGGAACCCTGAGATCCTGCGGGCCAACGCGAGCATTGGTTTTGCCTGATCGTTCTTCAACCTTCGTTCTTCCATGATCCGCGAATCGCTCCTCAGCGAATACCAGTCCCCGTGAGGAAAGATCAGTCGCTGCAGGACCAGCCAGTCGAGGGTGGCCGAGAGCTGGGCCGCTCCCGCTTTCTGATCGAGGAACTTTTGAATTTCTTCCGCGGAAAGCGGATACTGAAACAGGTCGAAGTAGGCAAGTATTTTCAGAATGCTGCTGTTTAATTTTTCTTGCATGTGAAAGGAATTGAGTATTGGTCGTGGAAAGAGCAACGGTGTTTCATTCTTCAGCCTCTTTCCGGCTGTCTTCCCATGATAAGAGGCAACTCGGCCGGAGAAACGGTCGTATGCTTTATAAGGATACTATTGATCCATCCAAATGGTTGCCTGGTCATACAACCCTGCGGTTAACCAAACAACATTCGCCAAATGATTCCAGACAAGACGCCCGTATTTGCCATTCAAAAAGAGCATGTCGTTTACTGGAAAAGCAGGGAGTACAGCATCTATATCGCCGGCAAGCGATTGTATTTTCTTTGTAAGCGGGTCTTCGACATTGTCTTTTCAGCTGCATGCACATTTTTTTTGTTGAGCTGGTTGGTGCCGCTTGTCGCCATTACGATCAAAATCGATTCTGCAGGCCCGGTATTTTTCAGCCAGCGGAGGGTGGGGAAGGGGGGACGAACTTTTTCCTGTTTTAAATTCCGGAGCATGTTTGTCAACGACGAGGCCGATAAAAAACAGGCCGCCAGCAATGACATGCGGATTACCAGGGTGGGGCGATGGCTTCGGAAAACCAACCTGGATGAGTTTCCCCAATTCCTGAATGTTTTCAAAGGCGACATGAGTATTGTTGGCCCGCGGCCGCACATGCAGCGGGATTGTCAGCTTTTTGCTTCCTACATACCGGGATATGATTTCAGGTGCCTGGTCCGACCCGGTATGACCGGACTGGCGCAGGTGAAAGGGTTTTCCGGGCCGGCTGAAGATCCCTGGAGCATTTTTGGCAGGTATCAGTGGGACGCATTCTATGTGCGGAATGCAGGGTTTGGGCTGGACATGCGCATCATTCGTCAAACGCTCCGGTTGCAGTGGACCTGCTTCATTGCACTGTTTTCATTTCTACCTCATACCCATCATTGAATCAACTGCCCGTTGCCACTGCGTTTCGTCTTTTCAGAAAAACGATGACAGCGGGCATCCTGCCGGAAAGAATAATATTTTATCAGTTCCCGGATTATTATTATTGTTGCGACAATGAAAAATGTAGTCGTTATTGGAGGTGGCATCATTGGTTTGAGTTCCGCCCTCTACCTGCAGCGTTCCGGTTGCAGGGTAACGGTGCTGGATAAGTCCGATTTCACCAACAACTGCTCGTATGGCAATGCGGGATATGTTTGTCCCAGCCATTTCATCCCGCTGGCAACACCCGGGATTGTTCAGCAGGGTTTCAGGTGGATGCTCAATGCAAAAAGCCCGTTTTATGTCCAACCCCGTCTGGACCGGTCATTGCTGGAATGGGGATGGCAGTTCATCAGAAGTGCCAATACGAAACGTGTGGAAGCGGCGGCTGTGCCACTCAGAGACATTGCACTACTAAGTCAGCAGGAGTATGAAGACTGGATAAAATGGCCGGGTTTTGATTTCAATTATGAGCACAGGGGACTGCTGGAGATTTTTCAAACCAGGGAAAAAGCTGACCACGCGAGGCACACGCTGGAGAAAGCACACGAACTGGGACTGGACACCGTTTTGCTGGATGCCGACGAATTGCAGCGCATGGAGCCCCAGACAAGGATCAATGGTTTGGGGGCCCTGTATTTTAAATGTGATGCCCATTTGTATCCCAACCTGCTCATGAAAATATTGATCGGTTATTTGCGGCAGTCTGGTGTACAACTCCTGCCCGGGGAAGAAGTAAAAAAATTCGAGACTGGTGGCGGAAGGGTAAAAAAGGTCATTACCGAACGTAACAGCTATGAAGCCGACGAAATTATTGTAGCTACGGGCAGCTGGAGCCGGGAAGTAGCCTCCTTCCTCAACACCCGGATACCACTGGTGGGAGGAAGGGGATACTCAATCACCCTGGAGGATGCTCCTTACCGATTGAATTATCCCGCCATCCTTATGGAAGGCAGGGTGGCCATAACTCCGATGAATGGAAATAAGATCAGGTTCGGAGGAACCATGGAGATTACATCCACCCGCACGCCTCCCCGGTTGAAACGCGTACAGGGCATCCTGGATGCGGTGAAGCGTTTCTTCCCGGAATTTGACATACCCATGCCCCCCGACGATAAAATATGGTATGGCTTCAGGCCCTGCTCTGCAGACGGACTTCCTTACATCGGCAGGATCAGGACATACAGCAACGTAGTGATCGCCACCGGGCATTCCATGCTCGGATTAAGCCTGGGCGCAGGCACCGGCAAATTGGTAGATGAGCTGGTCAATGACAAACCCGCAAGCATGGACATGAGCCCTTTCGCTGTGGAGCGTTTTAGTTGATGATAGGCGGAATGAGATGGGCAACCCCTCGGCAGGCATCCGGAAGTTGTCAACACCCGGTGGACAGGTACCCGCAAACTTCTTTTATTCCTTATTTTTGTTTGATCAATACAGGGTCTATGGCAGAAATCATCGTCGAGTTAAAGCATGTCAACATTTATCAGGGCGACAATTTGGTGCTCGGAGACGTAAACATCACCGTGAATAAGGGAGAATTTCTGTTTCTCGTTGGCAAAACGGGAACGGGGAAATCGAGCCTGTTGAAAACCCTGTATGGTGACCTGTTGTTGAAGGAAGGTGAAGCACAGGTGGTGGGTTTTAATCTTCGTGATATGAACTGGAAGAAGGTGCCTTACCTGAGAAGAAATCTGGGAGTGGTATTCCAGGACTTCCAGTTGCTGACCGACCGGAATGTAAATGACAACCTCAAATTTGTTTTGAAAGCTACGGGGTGGAAAGATGAAAAACTGATGGATGAAAAAATTGCCGATGTACTTGACAAAGTAGGCCTGAAGTCGAAAGGATTTAAAATGCCATTTGAGATGAGTGGCGGCGAGCAGCAACGCGTGGATATTGCCCGGGCCCTGCTAAATTCTCCAAAACTTATCCTCGCCGATGAGCCAACCGGCAACCTGGACCCGGAAACCTCCGATGAAATTATGCAACTCCTGATCCAAATATCCAGGGATTACCAAACCACGGTCATCATGGCTACACACGATTATCGCATCGTCAACAAGTTCGCTACACGCCTGCTGCGTACAGAAAGAGGGCGGGTGTACGACAACGTTACCATATCCATTGAATGAGCTGTCTCGCATTTTTTTCATTGTTAAACAGGTCGGACAATAACTGTTTCCGGGAAGTTGTTTCTTCCCGGGTCAATGGTCGGTTATACATCTCCGATATAGCCTGCCTGAATGAAGATGCGTCAGTGCACACATGACAGACGCTTTCAAGCCCTGTTCCACACACGGCTGCCTCGTTGACCACACAGTGCCTCCCGTTGAAAAGCGCATGCAGTAATTTTAGTTTGATTCCGGTATTGTTGAAGGAGGGGAGTGTATGCACCTGCGCTTTCCGGACCACATCCCGGATTTCCTCCTCAGAAGGATTGGCGATCAGGCAGGCATGCGGATGTTTCTCAATGATCCGCGCCAGCCGATGGGAGGGATTTTTGCCCGCTATCACGAGGGGCAGGTCGAGTTGACGAAACACTTCCTTCAACAGCCAGGTGGCAGCCCTTTCATTTTCTTCCACCGACAGGTTGCCATGATACAGGCAATAACACCCGGTCCCCTCCTCGATGTTCACTTGCTGAAAGGGTAAAAAAGCGTGCAGGAGATGAATCTCACGGGCCCCAAACTGATCCCTGAAAAAATCCACATCTTTTCCGGTGAAGGCAATTAATGTGGCCTTGTTGGCGATCTGTTTCTCGTACTTCTTAAGATTCCAGCTTTCATGCAGGTAATAAGCCTTTTTCAGGGGTGATATGCTTGCGCGAAAAAGTTGACGATAATAGAGATGCTCCACATTATAAACCCGTAACAGCAGTTTCCGCCCGGCAAAACGGTCGTCGTTCAGCAGGAAAGAGCAATGGACCCCTTCCATCAAAATAGGGTAATCATCCTTTAGCAAATTGTCTAACAGGTCGCCGTTGGACCGGGAGCAAACAATATAAGGCAACCGATGGCTAAAGCCTTTATGCCCTTCTTTCCTGGCATAATAACGGATTTCCTGGCAGTACGTTTCCAATTCGGGTGGTTTTCCCCGTCCGTATTCAAAACAATGCAGGTGGATGAGAACACCCATTTCATGCAGGGTCTTGATTTTGTAAAAAAGATCAAACACGCCTCCATAGTCCGGGGGAAAGGGGACATCATGACAAATGATATGCAGATGCTTTTCCAAAAATCAATTCAGGATTTGTTTATAAAAATGGAAAAGTTTTTTTTCTTCAGATTCCCAGTTGTACACGAGCCTTGCCTGCCTGCAATTCTCCCGCATGGTTTGATACAACAGGTTATTGTGCAGCAATCCATTCAGCGCATCCGCGATGACCCCGGTATCCGCTTCGTCAATTAGAACAGCAATTGGACACAGATTGTTTATTTCCCGGTAAGCCGGGAAATTCATTGCCAGTTGGGGAACGCATGCGTGCATGTAATCAAAAAAACGATTGGCCAGCGAATAATAATTACTGCCACTTGTTTTATCAAACAATGTAATACCGCAATACGCCAGTGGGGTGATCGATTTCAGCTGCACAGGCAACAGGTAGCCGGCGAATATTACTTTGCCTTCCAACCGGTAGTGCCTGACCATTTCCCGCGCCTGGCGCATGAAATTACCTTCACCGCAGATAACCAGCGGCGCTTCCACCTGTTGCATCGCCGGGATCAGGGTTTCAAAACAACGCCCTTCATTTACCGCGCCTTGGTAAAGAATAAACCTTTCCCGAGGTAGCCAGTCCGGTACTGTACCGCCATCCGTTGGCGGCGGGTTTTCCGCCTCTTTCAGCAAGGGAACATTGCGTATCACTTCGTAGTCTGCCTGATACATCTTCCTGAATTCGCCGGCGATCAGGTCATTAACGGTATAACCATGTTGGAAGGCCGGTACTGTTTTCCGCTCGATGGCCTTCCATACTTTATACACCCGCGGCCGGTTGACCACTTCTTTCATCTCACAAAATAACTCGTGGGCGTCGTACACCCGTGTGATCCCGCGCAAGCGCGACAAAAGATAGCAGGGTAGGATGGTATCCAAATCTACCGCGCATATCAGATCCATATCTTTAAACAGCAGGAAGAAAAAAAGACGGAGGTTGTATTCTATGTAAAATGCCTTTCCCTGCTGGAACAACAGCCTCATACGCTGTTGGCGAAAAACCTTTTCATCGAGCGGGCGCGAGCCCCGCATTTTCCTTCCCACAAGCGTCACTTCGTAACCATTTTTTACCAGCGATGTGCAGATGCGGATCATTCGCTGATCATAGCTCAGGTCGTTGGTCACCGTGCAAAAAATTCTTTTTTTCAATGCAGGATGTTTTTCTTTATTCCAGGATCAATTGCCGGATTCCAGTGTATTGATTTTTTCGATAAGCGCTACTGTCCGGGCCGCTTCTTCTGCTGAAGCCAGCTGGAAAGATTCACCGCGGAGGGCCTTGAGCAACTCATCATATACTTTGTGGTGATTGCTCATGCTCCCCTGGTAATGGCCATAGTCATTGGCGGGGCGGACAGGCGGAAGGTTTGGCGCATCCATATCTTTCACCGAAAAATATTCCAGCGTATTCAGGTACTGACCTCCTATTTTCACAGTGCCATACTCTCCCAGCAACGTAACGGAGCCTTCCATGTTTTTCTGAAACGCATCCACGCTGTAGTGAAATGTGCCGATAGCGCCGGTTTTCATGCGCAGCAGCAATGCCCCCGTGTCTTCTCCATCAACCCATTTTTTCAACAGGAAATTGTCCTTCAAAACCTGTATGGACGCTACTTCACCCAGCAGCCAGCATACCAGGTCGATGAAATGACTGAATTGGGTAAAAAGGATCCCCCCATCCATTTCTTTTTTCCCGTGCCAGTTGCTATCCTGGTAATATTGCCGGGGGCGGCTCCAGAAGCCGTTGACCTGGAAGGACAGGATCTTTCCCAGCCTGCCCTCGTTCAGTAACTGGTGAACCAATTGCACAGGTGGATTGAAACGATTCTGTTTCACGATGAAAAGCTGTCGGCCCGTCTCTTTTGCCACATCGATCATAGTCCTCGCTTCTGTTGCATGCAGGCACATCGGTTTTTCGCACAGTACATGGCTTCCCGCCCGGAGCGCAAGGATACTCTGACCGGCGTGCAGGTAATTCGGGGTGCATATGGCTGTAACATCCGGTTGCTCGGCGGCTACCAGGTCCTCCAGCGATGAATACGGGTTGCCGCCAAAACGTCCGGCAATTGCGGAAGCCCGTTCTGGTAACGGGTCGGCTACCGCGATCAGCATCCCGCAACGATGCATTTCCGCTGCATGCCGCCAGCCGATATGGCCTGCGCCTACCAGTGCAAACCGGGTGCTGTGTACAGGCCTGGTCATTGCGGAACGTATTTACGCCCGGAACGGGGTTGGTAAATCCCGGTTAAAAGTAGCCAGCCTTTTGGTTCAATGTGGGGGCGTTCGGGCAGGGAGGTCATCTGGCGGTCCCGGCCAGCTGTCAGGGAAGCGAGGTGTGAATCAGTTGATTGTTTTTCAGCTGCCTGGCTATTCATAATCGAGCCAATATTAACCAATTCGGGGAAGATAATCATCAATTTTTATCTATTTCCAGCCTTAATTTTCAATATATTGATAATTTGTCCTAATTTTGCCGCCTGCTAAATGAATAGAATCTAATTTGGATGTTTTTTTAAAAAGTTTGAGATGCCTTATTTGACAAAAGAAAAAAAAGCGAGCTTTTTCGCTGATTTCGGCGGTAAAGCCACCAACACCGGTTCCATCGAGGGTCAAATTGCCCTGTTGACGGAACGGATCAACCGTATTTCTGAACACCTGCAGGCCAATAAAAAGGACTATTCCACACACCGTGGTTTGATGCAACTCGTAGGTAAAAGAAAACGCCTGCTGACCTATCTCAGCAAACGTAATCTCCAGGATTATCGCCAACTGATAGAAAAAATAGGACTTAGAAAATAACCGGATTCCGTTATGCATACGAAACCATTCCCAGCTGACTTCTGATCGGGAATGGTTTTTTGCATCGGGAATGCCCCGGTACCATTTATTACAAACCGTATCATGACTCACTGAATCCCGCCCGGGTAATCATTGATACAAAAATTAAAATTGCTATATGCTTTCACAACCCATCCAGGTATCATTTACCATAGGGGATGATCAACCGCCGGTGATCGTTGAAACCGGCAAGCTTGCCAGGCAGGCAGACGGCGCGGTTACCGTGCGCCAGGGAAATTGTATTTTACTGGCAACTGTGGTTGCCAACAGAGAACCCAAGGAAGGACAGGATTTCTTTCCCCTGTCTGTAGACTACCAGGAAAAATTTGCTTCTGCGGGTCGTATACCCGGGTCATTCTTTAAAAGAGAAGCCAGGTTAAACGACTACGAAATATTGACCAGCCGCCTCGTGGACCGTGCACTGCGCCCGCTGTTCCCGGAAGACTACTTTTGCGATGTACAGGTGCTGATCAGCCTGGTATCAAGCGACAATGAAATTTTGCCGGATGCGCTGGCTGGCCTGGCCGCGTCTGCAGCGTTGGCGGTATCGGATATTCCCATCAAGGAAATCATCAGTGAGGTCCGGATTGCCCGTGTGGACGGAAAGATGGTGGTAAACCCCGGGCGCACGGCCCTGGCAAAAGCCGAGCTCGAATTCATCATTGCAGCTACCGAAAAAAATCTGTTGATGGTAGAAGGTGAAGCCTCCGAATGCAGCGAAGAAGACCTGGTCCAGGCCCTGGAACTGGCTCACCATGCTATTCGGGTGCAGATTAAGGCACAGGCCGATCTGCGTGCGCAGGCTGGCGTGACCGGTAAAAGAGATTATAAAAAACCCGAACAGCAGGATGAACTCAAACATAAAGTGGACGCTTTTGCAAAAGAAAGAGTGTACCAGATTTCAAGGGCCGGCAGCAGCAAACAGGTACGCTCTGAAGCCTACGATACATTGAAGGATGAGCTGATTGCCAGTCTTGGCGAAGAGATCACCGACACCGACAAAAAGCTGGCAAAGAAATATTATGAAGACCTGAAATGGGAAGTTGTCCGCAATATGATCCTTGATGAACGCGTCCGTCTGGACGGCCGCAGCCTGGATCAGATCCGCCCCCTGGCAATGGAAACGGATCCCTTGCCTACCCCTCACGGTTCGGCTTTGTTTACCCGGGGAGAGACGCAGTCTCTGACCACGGTTACGCTGGGCACTCCGCTGGATGAGCTGTTGATTGAAAGTGCCGCCAAATCGGATTATTCCAAATTTATACTTCATTACAATTTCCCACCCTTCTCCACCGGAGAGGTGAAAATGATGAGAGGACCCGGCCGTCGTGAGGTGGGACATGGAAACTTGGCCATGCGCTCGTTGAAAAAAATGATGCCTGGTAACGACTATCCATATACGGTGCGCGTGGTGAGCGACATTCTTGAATCGAACGGATCCTCCTCCATGGCAACGGTATGTGCAGGTTCGCTGGCGCTGATGGATGCGGGAGTACCACTTCAGAAACACGTGAGCGGTGTGGCAATGGGTTTGATCACAAGACCCTCCGATGGTAAATATGCCGTCCTCACCGATATCCTCGGTGACGAGGATCACCTCGGCGATATGGATTTTAAGGTTACGGGTACCCGTGAAGGAATTTGCGGAGTGCAGATGGATATCAAGGTAGATGGTCTAAGCATGGAAACCATGCGCGAAGCATTGGAGCAGGCCCGCAAAGGCCGGATGTTTATCCTCGACGCTATGTACAACTGTGTTGCTGCACCCAGGGAAGAAGTGAAACCACATGCACCCAGGATGGAAAAATTATTCATCGACAAGGAATTTATTGGTGCGGTGATCGGACCACAGGGAAAAGTGATACAGGAAATCCAGCGCGAAACCGGTACTACCATCAATATTGAAGAAGTAGGTAACTATGGTGAAGTGAGCATCTTCAGCCCCGCCAAAGAGGGATTGGAAAAAGCTGTAGGTTGGATCAAGGGAATTGTGGCCGTACCTGAGGTAGGTTCTGTGTATGAGTCCAAGGTTAAGTCGGTCATGCCCTACGGTGCTTTTGTGGAATTTCTCCCTGGTAAACAGGGGCTCCTTCATATCAGTGAAGTGAGTTGGAAAAGACTGGAAACGATGGAAGGCGTTCTCAAGGAAGGAGATTCCGTTAAGGTTAAACTGATCGGGATCGATCACAAAACCGGTAAATTCAAACTGAGCAGAAAGGTGCTTATGCCTAAGCCGGAAGGAAGACCGCAGGGACATTCCCAGGAAACGAAAGAATAGAAAAGCTTTTTAAAGTCATCATAAGGTCTGCATGCGTATCCGTAGGCAGACCTTTTTGCATACTATGGGCAGCTACGTGGAAATATCAATTGTTACGCCTGATATGGAACTGCGTGACATCCTGATCGCATCGCTCAGCAACGGCGGCTTTGAGGGTTTTGAAGAGAAAGACGATGTCTTGCTTGCCTATATTGCGGAAGACCAGTTTGATGAACATCAACTGGATGCCATACTATCCGACCTGCGCGTAGTGGCCGGGAAGACCGTCATGGGGCCTGCCAACTGGAATGAAACCTGGGAAAAAAATTTTCAACCTGTACAAATTGAAGATTTCTGTGCTATCAGGGCCGGCTTTCACCCTCCTGTATCCGGTGTGCGATTTGAAATTGTCATTACCCCGAAAATGAGTTTTGGTACGGGTCATCATGCCACCACCTACATGATGATTCTCGCCATGCAGCGATTTGATTTTGCGGGCAAAAAAGTGTTGGACTTTGGAACGGGTACCGGCGTGCTGGCTGTTCTGGCCGAGAAAACGGGCGCATTGGAGATTCTGGCTATTGACGTGGATGCGAACAGCATTGAAAATGCAAGAGAAAACCTGGCGGAAAACCATTGTTCTGTTGCTCGAGTGGCCAGGATGGATTCATTGACTGATACTGGTCGGTTTGACGTGATACTGGCCAATTTGAACAAGCTTGTCATCCTGTCGAATATGGCTCTATTTCGACAACATTTAACGGATGAAGGCGTTGTATTGGTAAGCGGCCTGCTCACATCTGATATGGAAGAGTTGGCTATTTCCGCTGAAAAAAATGGGATGTTGCTATCGGCGGGAATACAACGTGAAAATTGGATATGTGTGGAAATGACCCCCATAAAATGAAAGAAACGAAATATACGCTGGGGGTTAATGGTTTTTAATTATTTTTGATGTCCAACTACAACCTGATTTTTTGATGAAGGAAGTTCTACTCATCATATTGGCCTACCTGATCGGCTCCATACCCACGGCTGTATGGGTCAGCAAATACTTTTTTGGTATTGACATACGAGAATATGGAAGCGGCAATGCCGGAGCAACCAATACATTTCGTGTGCTGGGTTCCCGATGGGGAACATTTGTTATGGTAGTAGATGTGTTGAAAGGGCTATTGGCAACAAGCCTCTATGTTTTTGTGCCTTATTACCTGCATGATGAATGGGACCGGACCAATATCATGGTAGGACTTGGCCTGGCCGCTGTATTGGGACATATATTTCCGATCTGGGCTGACTTCCGCGGCGGAAAAGGAGTCGCTACCCTGTTTGGTATGGTGCTGGCCATACAGCCCCTTGTTGCAGTATGTTGCGTCGGCGTTTTCCTGCTGGTATTGTACCTCACCCGGTTTGTTTCATTGAGTTCCATATTGGCCAGTGTGGCTTTTGCGGTGTTGATCCTTTTCATCTTTAATGAACGTGAACCGCTTTATCGTGCATTTGCCATCGCCGTGGCACTGCTTGTCATCCTCACCCATCAAAAAAATATTACCCGCCTGTTGCGGGGTAATGAAAGCAAAGTGCCGATCCTCAAATATCGCGACAGAAGACGTCAGCGCAAACATCCCGGCGATGAGAGTGGCATTGGGAAATAGCCTCTTTGCCGGGGGCCTCAAATCAAATTTCAAAGCTTACTTTATCTGCCCGCAAAAAGCAGGGGTGCTTATCGTTGTTCCCGTCTATCCTGCTGAAAATAAGTTGCTTAAATGAGTTATTCGGAAGAATCTGCTCTCCTGGTGTTTAGCCGGATTGCCGGACCGGAAAAGATGAAGGATGGATGGAACACTATGGGGGCACGTATTAAGACAATCCCTATATATTGATTTTTATCAAAATATGTTTTTTTGTTCATTTAAATCTTTTGAGTGCGGGTTCCTTTTTTTAACTTTGCAACCCCGCATCTTACTTAAAAACACAGTCGTAAATAAAACAGGTAAGGCATGTCACAAACTTTGTTGGAGAAACTCCAGTTAAAGAATGAGAAAAGTCTCTTGATACAAGGGTTGCCCTCTTCCATCGAAAAACAATTTGCCAAACTGGCTTTCGCAAAAAACGTAACTCCGCTGCTGAAGAGCCGGAAAATCGATTTTGCGCTTGTTTTTGCGGTTAATGAAAGTCAATTGAGCGCAATCGTTCATGAGGTGGTTCCTGCCTTGCACGCTGATGGCAAGCTTTGGGTGGCTTATCCCAAACCGGCTTCTAAAATTGCCACCACGCTTAATCGGGACTGCAGCTGGACCTGTATTACCCAATGCGGTTTTGAGGGTGTAAAAGAAGTGCCGTTGGATCATGTATGGACAGCCACCCGGTTTACAAAAATGGACCGCGCACCGATTGTTGCCAGGAGATCCCCCTCTGTACGGATCGAGGTGCCTCATGCACTGAACGGCAGCAATTTTCACAAAAACCTGGTAAGCCCCCCGGACGATTTTGTAAAGGAGCTTAAACGTAGCAAAGTAGCCTTCCATTTCTTCGACAAACTTTCTTCCAGCAATAAGAATGATTATGTGGCCTGGGTTTACAATGCGAAAAGGGAAGAGACAAGGTCAAAACGGCTGGAAGCTGCCATCGTAAAATTGGCCGCAGGCAAAAGAAATCCCACAGAAGTCTGAGTCAGGATCTCGTCTGCTGTTACACCGGCTCGGATCAAGATTCTCAACGATACGAACGGTTTTCATCAAGAGTGCTTATGTCATTCTCTAATATCGAATTAAAAGCGAGGACGGACAGGGCGGCATTGATCAGGCAATACCTTCAGGACGAGGGGGCAACGTTTAGGGGTATAGATTTGCAGACAGACAGCTACTTTATAACAAACAGGGGCAGGCTTAAACTTCGACAGGGCAATATTGAAAACTCGCTGATTTATTACGAACGCGGTGACCAGCCCGGACCCAGGGAATCAGTTTGCAGGATGATGGAAGTACAGGATGCGGAACAATTGCGGGTCATCCTGGAAAACGCGTTGGGCATCCGGGTCATCGTCAAAAAAAAGAGAGAGATATACTATATCAGGAATGTAAAGTTTCACTTGGACGAACTCATCGGGTTAGGCAGTTTCGTAGAGATTGAAGCCAGCAACAAAAGTCACCCACTGGAAGTTGGCGTCCTTCGCGAACAATGTGATTTTTACCGACGTGCATTCCTGATCAAAGACGAAGACCT
>DATJYH010000277.1:0-3687 GCA_035499675.1 Puia sp. | reverse complement strand
CTTTCTAAAAAATCACAATATGCCTTTCAGGCGCTTATGTACCTGGCGGAAAAAGACAAACACGAACCCGTACTGATTGCGGAGATTTCCAGGAAGAAAAAAATTCCTTTGAAATTCCTGGAGAACATCCTGCTGGAACTGAAAAAAGCGGGTATACTGGAAAGTAAGAAAGGAAAAGGCGGCGGCTACTATTTTGCCAAAAATCCCAAAGATGTTTACCTCGCTACCATCATGCGGCTGCTGGACGGGCCCATTTCCCTCCTGCCCTGCGTAAGCCTTTATTTTTATGAAAAGTGCAAGAACTGTGATGAAAAACATTGCGGTTTGCACGAGGTCATGATACAGGTCCGTGATGCCAATCTAAAAATACTGGAGAAAAAAACAATCGCGGATCTCGCCAAACACTAACCCGCACCGATCTCCCGTTGTAACAAAACCTTCCTGATCTCTTCCGACAAAAGGCGGGCCCACACCGCATATTCCCTGGCGCTGTAATGCAGGCCGTCATCCGCCAACAGTGCCCGGTCTTCGGCCGCCATCCTGCTGGCAGCAGTAATATCAATATAGTTCACGCTGTATTGGCCCGAGATGGCCTGGTTGATTTCATTAAAGGCATCAATCTCCCGGGCAATCCTGCCCGCCTGACCCGTTTGCAGGCCAAAGGGCGTAACAGCATAATCCGGGATCGAGAGCACAAAGACCCGCGCGGGCCGGTTCCCCGCGAATTTGATCGCCCGCTGCAACAACGTTGTAAATTCTTCGGCATATTCCTCGCGGCTCCTGCCCCGGTATTGGTTGTTGACACCAATTAAAAGGCTTACCACATCAAAAGCGGGAACAGGAACTCTTTTTCCCTGCGTGGCACGCAACAGATCGGCTGTGCTCCAACCGGTTACTGCAATAATTTCCGGTTCCTCAAAAAAAATATGACCCTGCTTAAGCAGTCCTGTGGTTTGTACGGGAAACCGGTCCTCCGCAGGCACCGATTCCCCAATCGTATAAGAATCCCCTAAGGCGAGATAGTGATACATCTCATCAAAAAATATTCTTGTATACCACGCCACCCTTCATGACAAACTTTACGCGCTCCAGCGTGCTGATATCGTCCAGCGGGTTTCCCTCCACCGCTACGATGTCTGCATATTTACCGGCACTGACAGAACCCACTTTTGTTTTCCATCCAATCAGGTCGGCGGCATTGATGGTAGCTGCCTGTATCGCCTGCATGGGGCTGGCGCCATATTTCACCATCCATTTAAACTGCCGCGCATTGAACCCGTGCGGGTATACACCGGCGTCTGTGCCGAACGTTATCTTCACGCCCGCCTGTACAGCCTTTCGAAAACTTTCCCGCTGTGTCTGACCCACCAGTTTTTCCTTGTTGATGATCTTATCGGGGTATCCCAGTCGTTTGTACTCCGACAAAATATATTCGTCGTTGTAAATGTCAGCGTCGAGGTAGGTTCCATGTTCTTTCATCAGCGCAATGGCTTCATCGTCCAGGAAACTGCCGTGTTCAATGGACGCAACCCCGGCCCTCACTGCCATTTTGATGGCCTCCGTTCCATGCGCATGCGCACAGGCTTTTTTTCCCCAGAGTTTGGCCTCCGCCACAATCGCGTTCATTTCTTCCTGCGAAAACTGGGGTGCGCCCACACTTTCTTCTTCCGTAAGCACGCCGGCACTGGCACCGAACTTGATTACATCGGCTCCGTATTTGATGTTGTACCTCACCTGTTTCCGCAGTTCTTCCACCCCATTGGCAACACCCGACATTTCCGCAGGCAGTTTCCAGTCAAGAAAGGGTGAAAATCCATTCAGGTCGCCATGACTTCCCGTAGAGCCGATAAACAGGGTGGCCACTACCAGTCTTGGCCCAACGATATCGCCATGATTGATGGCATTTTTTAGTGCTACATCTATAAATGCCTGGGCGCCCACATCCCGACAGGTGGTGAAACCCGCTTCCAATGTGCGTTTGGCATAGATATGCGCTGTAACCGCGTAATCGATGATCGATTTTCTGAAAATATCGTCATAATAGTTGTCACCCGGTTGCTGGGTAATATGGGTATGACAATCGATCAGGCCGGGCAACACGGTTGCTTTGGAAAGATCAATGACGGTGGCACTGGCGGGTATGGGGAGATTGGGACCCACCGCGCTGATGGTATCATTCACTACAAGGATGACCTGGTTGGAGAGAACGGTCCCCTTTTCGGTATCAATCAATTTACCTGCCTTGATGGCTGTTAGGGTGGAGGTTTGTCCAATGACCATATCACACACCAATAGCAGCCATACAAACATCAATTTTCTCATATGAATATTTTACGGAAGATAGTAAAAACTAAAATCCCGCCATGCAGGAGCATGACGGGATTTTTATTGAAACTTTTCTGCCGGCAAGCGGCGAAAAGTTCTGAATTAATAATCCATTCCACCCATTCCAGGCGCGCCACCCGGGTGAGCATGGGCTTCTTCTTTCTTTGGTTTGTCAGCTACCACACATTCGGTGGTGAGCAGCATACCGGCGATAGAAGCGGCATTTTCCAGTGCAATACGGGTAACCTTCGTAGGATCGATCACACCAGCCTTGTAAAGGTTTTCGTACACTTCGGTGCGGGCGTTAAAGCCATAGTCGGCCTTGCCTTCCTTCACCTTTTGTACCACGATGCTGCCTTCTACACCGCTGTTGCTAACAATCTGGCGGATGGGTTCTTCCAGTGCACGTTTTACAATGCTGACACCGGTAGCTTCATCTTCGTTGACTGTTTTCAGTTTTTCCAGGGCCTCAACAGCACGGATATACGCTACACCACCGCCCGGAACGATGCCTTCTTCTACGGCAGCGCGGGTTGCGTGCAGTGCGTCATCCACACGATCTTTCTTTTCTTTCATTTCCACTTCAGTGGCAGCGCCAACATACAGAACAGCAACACCGCCGCTCAGTTTAGCCAGGCGCTCCTGCAGTTTTTCCTTATCATAGTCTGAAGTGGTCACTTCAATCTGTGCCTTGATCTGGTTTACGCGTGCAGTGATGTCTTCTTTTTTGCCTTTACCACCAACCACCGTGGTATTGTCCTTATCGATGGTTACGGAAGCTGCGCTTCCCAGGTAGCTCAGGTCAGCATTTTCCAGTTTGTAACCCTGTTCTTCACTGATCACTACGCCCTTGGTCAGGGTCGCAATGTCCTGCAGCATTTCTTTGCGGCGATCGCCAAAGCCCGGTGCCTTCACTGCAGCTACTTTCAAAGTACCACGCAGTTTGTTTACTACGAGGGTAGCCAGTGCTTCACCTTCCAGGTCTTCTGCAATGATCAGGAGGGGACGTCCACCCTGGGCAACCTTTTCCAGGATATGAAGGATATCCTTCATAGCGGAGATTTTTTTGTCGTAGATCAGGATGTAGGGATTCTGCAACTCAGCTTCCATTTTTTCGCTGTTGGTTACAAAATACGGAGAGATGTATCCGCGATCGAATTGCATACCTTCCACCACATCAACCGTGGTATCAGTTCCTTTCGCTTCTTCTACCGTGATCACTCCTTCCTTGCCTACCTTACCGAATGCTTCAGCAATCAGTTTGCCGATGGTTTCATCGTTGTTGGCAGAGATAGAGGCAACCTGCTGTATTTTTTTGCTGTCGTTGCCGATGGTCTGCGACTGTGATTTCAGTTTTTACAC
>DATJYH010000276.1:0-2373 GCA_035499675.1 Puia sp. | reverse complement strand
CCCGGCTGATGCGCCACAGTATCATCCAATGCCTGATGATCTCCTTCCATGCAAAAAAAATAGAATGCCTGGGGTCATACATATGCGTGGGTTCCGATCCAGCCCCGTTGACTTCTATCACAGAAAAATGTTGTCCCTGGCAGAGCTCCTCCCAACTCCTGAACCGGATGTCAAGCCGCCCGAAATAAAACTCGGGTATGCGCCGGCAAATACCGTCGATCACGGTGGTCAGCTCTGCGGTGATCAAGGCAGAGTCGTCGAGGAATTCGGCACCCCGGGCATGGTTGCCATAAGGCACCAATATGACTTCCTCGCCCGCGGGGAGCACGCGATCCAACAATGCAGCATCTGCTTTTTCGAGGGCTTTCATTTGCAGGATGGCCCGCATGCTGGTCTCCAACAGTTGCCGCACCGTGGACTGCCCGTCCCCTTTCACTTTGAGGAATTCCTTGCGGACAATGCCGGACAGATGTCCCCGTTCCTCGCCAGGGTATCGATAATAAAAAATACCCACTTCATTTTTGTAGGGTACAAACTCCTGGATATGAAAATCGAGAAAGGCCTGGTGCACATAGGACCTTACCTCCTCATCGCTGCTAAGCACTTTTACTCCACGTCCCCGACCTCCGATGTCAGGCTTACCGATCAGCGGGAACCGGAGATCCTGTTGCCGGAGGGATGCCAATACTGCGTCCGCATTGGAGGGAATGGAAAAGAAGGCGGTCCTCGGCTGCAGGTCGGCGGGAATCAGCTGGCTGATGTCCTTTTTTGATTCGTTGAGAAACCCGCCGTTTTTGATCCGCGGGTTGGCCGCGGCAAAAAAGAAAAAAGACCTCGCCCGGAGGCATAGCCAGAACCAAACGATATAGATCGGCGTATATACTGTACCGAAACTCCAGTATTCCCAATGCAATAACCTGATAAAAAACGGGCGCCGTAACAATCGCTGGAACCAGTTCATTACTTGGAAAAAATTGCTTTGTTCAGCTCAATGCCGGTGAGGGTGGATTGTTGCCGGACCAGGTCGATGTATTTCACAAAAACCTGGTTGTCTGCAAAAGCCGCGGAAGTGATGCTCACGGTCAACACCTGGTCGTTACGGTTCATGAGGAGGTCATTGCGGCGGTCGCCGTCGCCTGTGAACTGGTGAAACAGCAGGATCTCTTCCTGCCCCGGCTCCGGGTTGCGTGCGAGCCACTCGGAAAACCAGCGGGCACGTTTGCGGATCGTGGCTTCATCGTATAAGGTCACAGAAGACCAGATATGAGGTAAGGCAGGGTTCAGGGTACTTGAGTATTTCTCTTTTCCGTCCCAACGACATTCATACAACTCCTCCCCCTGCCAGCTGACAATGGTAAATGGCTCAATATTGTCGAGGTCTATTTCCTCAAATGCCGAAGCCGGTGAATCCCGATCGGCCAGGTCCAGCAATACCAGGCCCCTGCTCTTACGATAAGGCGGTGCAGGCAGGTGTTTCTGCCACCCACCGTTCAGCAATATCACGGCATGACCATTTTCATGAATGGTAAACCAACTCCCCCCGGCGTTACTGTCTTTTGGAAACAGGACAAGACCAGTTCGCAGTTGATACAAGGCCGGTGGAATGGCGGTTGGGCGTGCCTGTTGTTCGTCGCGGTTGGACGTAATAAAAAACTTGTCGCCTACCGGGATAAAAGTTACTGTGCACATTGTTTGCGGTGCTTGATGGTAGAAGCGGCCACGCCGAAATTGTCTGAAAGGGATAAATTACTTACTTCATTGATGCCAACACGCATCAGCGCCATGTGATGAATGGTATGCTCCAGGTTATAGGCAACCTCGCGGTAATAGTTGGTGGAAATTATCACCGGCGTTGTGGAGAGCTCATCGTAGGAGGCCACCAGCCGGAGATCTTTATTAGGGCGGTTTAGTCCGTTGAATATACCCAGCAACAATGAAACAGCCAGCTCTTTGCTGTTTTCAATATCGGGATCTCTTTTTCGCTGCTCATAATCCACCACCCCACACTCGTAACCTGTTTCCAGGCATTGAAACAATTCAATAATGTGGCGGACGTGCTGCCCGATGGTATTCTGTGTTAACGTTTTACATGGCCGACGATACTGCTCATCACTCAAACGGCTCAGGGAATCGGCCAACTGCACAAATACTGTATTAACGGCTTTTTGTAATTCCATACCTGCTCAATATTTTTAAAAATAGCATTAATTTCTCATAATTTTTTTGCAGTGATACTGAGGAGTACTTCTACATTATCCGAAATGGTACTGGAGCCTCCTATATCATAATCTCTCCGGTTGATTTTGAACTGGCCTTTAAACAACCAGCCATCCCCCGAAGGCTCGGCCGTAAACGGAAAAGAGACGTCTTTCG
>DATJYH010000275.1:0-4452 GCA_035499675.1 Puia sp. | reverse complement strand
CGGATGGTATTAAAACCATGTTCGGGCCTTTCCCGCAGGGGTTCTCCCAATACAATGGTTTTGTAAAGATTTTGATAATAGAACCCAAAATTTCCCGGGATGCTGGGGTATTTTTCACGGACGATCTGGCCATTGATGTCCGTATGCAAAAGCCCCCAAAATTCTTCCGCCTCTTCGCCCCAGTGGGGAATATCCGGCAACACACCTGTCTTAAGCAGGGCTTCCTGCGGGTCTTCGCCATACTTCAGGAATGAACCCCTGGTTCCGTGGATCATATAACGGGGGCCTGGCTCACGTACAAGCATACCCGATTCCAGGAAGACCCGGGTAAACCCGTAATCCAGTCGCAGGTCAAAATAATCATCCGTCCTGGCATGCGGACGTTGCTGGCGCACATCGGCCGTAATGGTTTTGGGGATGCCAAAAAGAAAGAGTGCCTGGTCGATCAGGTGCGAACCCAGGTCATACAGGATGCCGCTGCCGGGTTTGTTTTCTTCCCGCCAGGCATTGGGTTTAGCTTCCGGCCGGTAGCGGTCATAATGCCCTTCAAACTCTACAATATCACCGAGAAGTTTATCGCGCAGGATCTGCCGGATGGTCAGGAAATCGGCCACATAGCGCCTGTTTTGGAACACACTCAACACCCGACCTGCTTTTTTGGCGATGTCAATCAACTGCGCAGCATCTTCCGTGGTAATGGTGAAAGGTTTCTCAAGAACCACGTGCTTACCAGCTTCCAGCGCTTTTTTTGCGTAGGGGAAATGCGTGTCATTGGGCGTTGTAATCACAATAAGATCCAGTTCGGGATCTGCCACCATCTCTTCAATGCTGCGTACCGTCCTGATATGCGGATATTTTTCCTGCGCACGATGTTGGTGGCGTTCCAGGATGCTCAGGAACCGGTATTCCCTGAGGGTAGTGATAAAGGGGAGATGCATAACCTGCGCGGCGACGCCGTATCCAACCACCCCCGTGCGAATGGGATTTGGCATATACCCTGCAATGTAAAAAAATTCTGCGTGCAGCCGGCAGGGGTCAGGAAAAGATAAACCACCCCGACCGGGTGGAACGATTGTCGTCAATCGGCAGTATATTGCCCATCAAATACTCATGTCATGAACAGGAAAGGAATGGAAAGATTCGGCCTCGCACTTTGTTGCCTGCTGAGTCTTTCGCTGGCCGGCAACAGCCAGCGAAACATCACAAACCAGTCCGTATCGGATACCACACCAACCTTGCCAGCCCATTATGCGGATAAAGCTGCACAGTATGAAAAGGAGCCGGTGATAACCGGACGGATTATCTTCCTCGGTAACAGTATCACAGAAATGGGCAGGTGGGCCTACCTGCTGGGCGACTCCACCGTCGTCAACCGGGGAATCGGGGGAGATGTAACTTTTGGCGTGCTGAAAAGGATCAACGATATCATCGTTCGCCAACCCTCCAAATTGTTTTTGCTGATCGGCATCAATGATATCAGCAAGGATGTGCCGGACGTGGTGATTGCCGATAATATCAGGAAGATCATTGAACAGGTACAGCATCAAAGTGCTTCCACTAAAATCTACCTGGAGAGCATTTTACCGGTAAACCCGGATATACCGCATTTTCCACAGCACTATGACAAGAACCCGCATGTCATCAGTACCAATAAATTGCTGCAACAGGTGGCAGCGAATGCGGGCGTTGTGTTTGTCGATACCTATAGCCTGTTCAACGATGGCACGGGTAAATTAAAAAAGGAGTTTACGTGGGAAGGGTTGCACGTCAACCCGGCCGGTTTTGAGTACTGGATAAAATACCTGAAACAAAAGAAATATTTGTAAAAGTTGAAACTGGTTCCTGCTACACCTGGTCAATAAACGGAAAAGGCCCCGCCCGGGGCCTTTGTGTTTTGATTTTTTATGGATACTTACAGGAGATTCTTACATACCATCGTTTCCACTGCCCAATTTTTTTCGCTGACCGATTTCATCACCACCTGTTCGTCGGCATTTTCCAGCGTTACATAATAATGCGTTTCGCCATCCCTTACTTCCTGCGAAAGCGCAGATACCCAGTAGTTGTTAAAACTCTTTTTCAGATTTGTAAGCAAACAGGCCGGTAACTGGTCGGAGAGCAGATTGTGTGTTACGGCTTCCAGCGCTCCGCCGGGTGTATAGTAAGCCGTCATCACCTGTCCTTTCATGTTAAAAGTGGCGATCACATAATTCTGATCTTTCTGCCAACTTACTTCCCTGGCGCCCGAAAATTCTTTATTAAACGAGGAAGTAACCCTGCGACTTGGTTTGGTACCATCGCTGGCAAAAGATGCCATGGCGGTTGTTACGAGCAACGCTGCGATTAAGATTGACTTTTTCATGATACTATTTTTTAAGATTTAAAATTATTTTTTTCAAAATTGACAGGTCAAAAGTATATCGATCGTTTGCGTGCAACAAGTCAATATTGATTGGCGGGGGTAGCTGTTAAGCAACTTTAACAGTGCGTGCTGCTGGCATACAAAAAAATCGTTTTCGTCTCAACATTACGCCCTGAAACGAAGAAAGGACGCGGGGCGAAATGGATGAGCGGCAAATGCAGCGGGTTGGATTTGTTTTTTTGCAGACCATGTTTATGCGCAAAATTTCTGGTGTAGATGAATACTTTTCATAGTGACGGATATATGGCAACATGCATTTTTTTAAGTTGGCAGAAACAACGGGTCATTTTGTCGCTTGATTTGATATTTTCGTCTCATTTACCGATTAACGCACCTGGTGGAATTTAGCTTTGATCCGTGGAATCGGGAACCGAATTGAACAATTATTATTACATTCAAACTAAAATTTTTTAACATGAAAATCCTACAACGCAGCCTGGCACTGTTACTCACGGTAGCGGCTGTACTTTCCGTGCAGGCACAGACCGTTGACGAAATCATCGGCAAGCACCTGGATGCCATCGGCGGAAATGACAAGATTGCACAGATCAAATCATTGTATGCAGAATCTACCGTACAGGCCATGGGCAATGAATCACCCAGTACAACCACCATCCTGAACGGAAAAGGATATAAAATGGAATCCGAGGCCAATGGCCAAAAGATGGTGCAGTGCTATACCGACAAAGGCGGATGGTCCATCAATCCATTCAGCGGTGGCACGGATCCACAGGAGTTGCCAGCTGAAATATACAAGGCAAACGAAGACCAGATTTTTATTGGCGGCCCCTTTGTAAACTACGCGGCCAAAGGAAACAAGATGGAGCTGCAGGGCAAGGAAGAAGGCGCTTACAAAATAAAAGTCACCAATAAGGATGGCGCGGAATCAGTATACTATATTGATCCCTCCACTTACTATATCACCAAACAGGTGCAGAAGGGCAACATGATGGGGCAGGAGATGGAGATCACCAGGACTTATAGCGACTACCGGAAAACCGATGCAGGATATGTAATGCCCTATAACGTCGACATCAGCTATGGCGGCCAGTTCAACATTACCGCTTCTGTTAAGAAAGTAGTGGTCAATAAGGACGTGGATCCGAAGATTTTTGAAATGCATTAAAGAGCCGTTGGTTGCAGTATTTTTGACCAAGGGCCGGCAGGTAGGAGTACCAGCCGGCCTTTTTTAATGTCCGTACTGCGGTCGTTGGTCTTTAAAAGAAGCTGCTTTGTCGCATCTTTTCCAAAATCCGGTATTTCTATTGCAATTTTGTATGCAAGTTATTCCAATATGAAAAGGCAATGGTATAACACAAAATGGGCGGTGGTCGGCTTCCATATCCTGGCATGGGTGCTGGTGTTTTTGCTGCCCCTGCTCGGGGGCAAAGACGGTCACGGCCAGAATACGGACATTAAACGCAGCATATTAAACAAGGTACATATCGGGTTTACCTTCTTGTCAGCAATCATTTTTTATGTAAACGCTTATTATTTTATCCCCGTCTTTCTCTATAAGAAAAAAAGGCCCCAATACGTGTTGCTTGTAATTGCTACGCTGCTCTTCTTTATGTTGGGAGCTAATTTCCTGTTTCATACGGACCGGCCGATGGACACGTTTTCCTTTCACCGGGAAACGATTTTCCTGCTGGTCCCGTTTATTTTTCTCTGGGCCATCAGCACCTTGTTCCGTTTGGCTTCCGACAAGGCAAAAACAGACCGGCTGCTGAAAGAAAAAGAAAACGAAAACCTGAAAACGGAGCTGTCTTTTTTGCGCTCGCAGGTCAGCCCGCATTTTCTCTTCAATGTATTGAACAATATGGTAGCGCTTGCGCGGCTGAAATCGGACAAGCTGGAACCCTCGCTGATCAAGCTCTCCGGCCTGATGAGGTATATGCTCTATGAATCTGATGAAGAAAAGGTACAACTGTCAAAAGAAATAGAATATGTAACCAGTTATATCGACCTGCAAAAACTGCGTTTTGGCAAGGAGATGATCATCGATATAAAAATGGACGCACAGGGAGAAG
>DATJYH010000274.1:0-3322 GCA_035499675.1 Puia sp. | reverse complement strand
CTGTCTTGCCGGTATTCGAGCAGGCCCGTAATGCCGGGCAGGTGCTCTTCCAGTGGAATATAAGGCATGTTGTTCCTGTTGATGTTGAGTTGACGATCTGTAATCGGGGGCATCAACGATGTTTCGCTGTTTCCCGGTCGTTCGGTTGTTTGCAGCCAGGGGAGCCCAGTATTCAGGCAATTGTATCAGGAGGCCGTTCCGCGGTCAATTTATAACGGCATACTATACCCGTAATAACAAAGGGATATATTTGGGAGGTCGCGAACCCGGGTTGGTAAAGATAAATCGGTTCGGTGACGATACAGACGTCTGTCGTGAAATTTTTCGAAACATTGGCATGCGAGCCCGTTTTCTTTCCCCGGCCATTCTGCTGCAGGTCATTGACCAGCTTAAAAAATTCGTCTTTGGCCGATTGCAGTTTCATGGCCATCTGATCGGGGATGCAAAGCAACTCCACCGAATCGTTGTAGAGGCGGCGTTTTACATATTTATATTGTATGCCGTTCATCTCCACCCGCCCATCTACCCTTTCAAAACTGACGGACATGTTGCAGTAGGAGAGATGTTGTGCCGGCACTTTGATGGATATAAGTTCAGCGGGGTCATATGCCTCGTTGTCCAGTTGCGACTCCAGGCGGGATTGGGCCTTTTGTTCCATGATGCCGGTGAGCATGCGGTAGCCGAACCAGTTGAATGCCAGTGTTCCCAGAAGCAGTATCGAAGCAAAACGTTTCAAGCCTCGGCAATATAGGAATTTTTTTGGATGGGTGGGCGCGAATTTTGAGCGTGGCAAAGTCATTGACCCGACGCTATATTCCTGCAAAGATCAAACAGGTCGGTCAAATCAGCCTCTGTTTGATAGACCATGCGGGCTACCACGTATACACAACCGAATTTCCTGGTGGCGAGGAGACTGTTTCCCGGCTGGCTGTTACCGCCCTGGCTGGCGATCGTTATATATTTAAATTGCATGGACCCGATCAATGTATCCTTTATGGAAGCAGAATCCAGTGTTTTGCCGGTGGCCAAGTTGAACAGGGTGGCCAGCATTTGTCCCGGATCTTCACTCCGGGCTGCGTACACTCTCAGCGAAAGGCTTGCCGTCCCCGCATGATCTTCAGGCGAGGGAACCAGGGCACTGGTATCCGTTAACCTGGAAATACTGAGCAGGATGGGCGCAAAATTGATGGGCAATGCTTTTAGTTGGTTGAGGTCGATCAAGCCGCCATCGCTCATCTCAGACAAACCCAGGCTGATCTTGAGATAGTCAGAGCCTACGCGGAGATAGCGTTTGGGTGCGGAGATATAATCGTACACATACCATCCCGTGCTGAGCGGAAAACGGATTTGCAGGTCTGCGTTGCTGTAAACCCATTGTGCGTTGATCGTTCCCAGGTTCACGGATCCGTTGTCGCATGACTGGGCCGAAACGCGGGTGCTTAGAACGAAAGACAGGAAAAGCAGGATATATGTAAAAATTCTCATGGTCCCTGGTTGTTTGGGTGAAACGGCCGGACACCTGCGTGGGCAGGCAAATTGAACAAAGACGACTGTAAAAATAGCCAGGATTTTTGTTTTTTAAAGAGTCGCCCGGTGCCGCGGATGGTCTTGTTTATGCAGGCAGCCGGGCATGAAACTTCAATCATATTCTTTCTTCGCATCAAAAAAAAACCGCCCTACCCACCCCCGCGGAGCTCTGTCCGCGAGAGGCGTTGCAGGCGGGTATATATAAATCCGGTTAGCCTTGTTGTTGTTTCCGGTCCAGGCAGGTTTCGGGCTCAGAACTGGAAATAGATAAATGAACTACTGCTCTCCTGGCTCCAGATCAGCATCAGCAGCATCAGCGACCAAATAGTACCCAGGAGCCACCAGGGCATTTTATTGGCGATGACCAGGGTCCGGGTATTCCTCATCAGCCAGTGTGCCAGCACCAGCAAAACCATAATGACGACGACCTTGATGATAGCGAGGTTGGTTAGTATCGTGGCGCCCTGGTTTACCTGGCCAAACATGGAACGGAGCATACGCCAGGCTGATGTAAAATCCGGGGCCCGGAAAAACACCCAGGTTACATTGACCAGGAAGAAAGTAAACAGTGCCATTAGAAAGCCGGATAGATTTTTATGCCGCATTACTTCGCCGGCTGTAACACCCTGCGCTACCACCGTTTCGGTTACCCGTACCTGTTGTACCGGTTTTTTTCGGATGTCCTGGAAAAATTTTTCCACCCACAGATAAAAGCCATGTAAGCCCCCCCACACCACAAAGGTCCAGTTGGCACCATGCCAAAGCCCGCCAAGCAGCATCGTGATCATGAGGTTGACATAGGTCCTGATCTTTCCCTTGCGGTTCCCACCAAGAGGTATGTACAGGTAATCGCGCAACCAGGACGAAAGAGTGATATGCCATCTCCTCCAGAAATCACTAAAGCCGATGGCTGCATAGGGGAAGAGGAAATTCTGGGGCAGCACAAAGCCAAGACACATGGCGGCACCGATAGCACAGGTGGAATAACCGGCAAAGTCAAGAAATATCTGCCCGGAAAAAGCCAGTACCCCCATCCACGCATCCAGTGGCGCAAGCGGGGCATGTGCACCGAAAATGGCATTCGCGGACGCGGAAAGCATCGCATCAGCCAGGCACACTTTCATAAACAGGCCGAAGGAAAGCAGGAACAGCCCCTGCAGCAACTGGCGGGAATCGGCTTTACGCGGCGATTCAAACTGTGGTACCAGCTGGGGCGGGCGAACGATGGGGCCCGCTACCAGGTGTGGGAAAAAAGTTACGAAGAGGGCAAAATTCAGAAACGATTTTACCGGCTCGCTTTTTTTCTTGTACATGTCGATGGTATAACAAAGCGTGGTAAACGTATAGAAGGAAATCCCCGCCGGCAAAATGATATTTGGTTTGGCGGGATGGTAATGAAATCCCATCGCGTTGACGAGCGTGGTGAAATTCTCCAGCAGGAAGCCTCCGTATTTGAAGAAGCAAAGCATGCCCAGGTTGCCGATGAGGCTGATCACCAGCAGGAGCTTTTTCTTATGGGGATTTTCCTGGGTATAGAGTGCACGACCCACAAAAAAGTCAACGACTGTCGAAAGCCACAGCAGCAGTATGAATGGCGGATTCCAGGCCGCATAAAAAAGATAGCTTGCCAGCAGCAGGTTGATCTTTTTTGTCTTCCAGGAAAATGGAAGGTTGTGCAGGATCAGGATGACGATAAAAAAGACGACGAAAGTATATGAGTTGAAAAGCATGTTGGTTGGTATTGAGGGGTGAATACTACAGGGCAGCCGTTTTCTTTGTGAAGGACCATTTTTGT
>DATJYH010000273.1:0-6229 GCA_035499675.1 Puia sp. | reverse complement strand
AGCATAACACCCTTCGGGGTGCCTGTAGTGCCGGATGTATAAATGATGGTGGCCAGGTCGTCTTTCTTAATCGAGTTTTTTGCGGCCTTTACTTTGTTCACGGTTTGTTCGTCCAGCGACAGCAAAAGTTTGGACCAATGATCAGCACCGGCTATTTCATTAAAGGTAAAAATATGCTGGAGGCTGGGAATTTTTGAACGGATATCCCTTACTTTCCTGAGCAGTTCTTCGCTGCTTACAAATACAGCTTTTACGGCGGCATCATTAAAGATGAATTCAATTTCATTCGGGTTGGTAGTGGGATAAATGGGAACCAGGATAGCGCCGGACTGCTGAACGGCCATATCTGTGATCAGCCATTCCGGGCGATTGTTGGCGATGATGGCGATCTTGTCGCGGTTTTCCGTGGTCATATCATTCCCTGAAAAGCCCAGGCCCAGCAGGCCTGCCGTCAACTGGTCCGTTTTTTCCTGGATTTCTTTGCTGCTGTATTTTCGCCAGGCGCCATTTTCCTTGGCTACAAGCATATCGTCTTTCGGGAATTTTTCCAGCTGGTACGCAATGCAATCAAACAATCGTGTCGATTCCGTCATAGCGAATATTTGTCTGTCAAATTAGAATAAATTCGAAAGAAAGCAAACAAAAAACATTTGCATCCGGTCCATGCTGGCCGCAGTAGCATGTCACTTCAGCGCGGAATCATGGTAGTATTGCCCGGGCGGCACTTTATAGATTCTTCCCTGCTGAAAATTGATGAAACGGTTGTATTCGTCGGTATGTGCTGCCGTCCAGCGCTGGAAGGCAGGCTGATCCTGGGCCGCACCAAAGATCCATTGGTTGTACGCGTCGAACATGCCTTCCCTGATCAACTGGCGATGGTATTCAAACAGGCGGAAGGGGAATCTCCCGGCATATTTTTCAAACCACTCCTGCGAAAAACGGGTCCTCAGCAAGGTCACCGATTCGGTGGTAACTCCCAGGGCGACCGATTGCCACTGATCGTTCATCACAGACAGAAAGGCAAGGGCAAAAGGATCCTTGATATCCTTGTTCTTTTGTGACTTTTTTGTATCGGAAAAAAGCTTTTTGTAACCCTCTACCAGTATGTTTTTTATTTCCGGTGTGCGTTTGCTGTAGCTCTCCATGTTGATGAACATTTCACCATATACCAGGCTCCATACTTTGTCGTAGGTAAAGAAATAATATTTGGCCGCATTGTAATAATTGGAAGCATAGTTCGGATCTGTTTCAATTCCTTTTTCCCAAAGATGAATGGCGCTGTAATCCTGTTTGGTCCACAACATTTCACCGTATTCATTATACAGCACGCCACTGGACGGGAAGCGTTTGATGCCCTGTTTGTACATTTTTTCACACTCCTTTCTTTCATCCAGCTCTTTATAAATGATACCCAGGATCTGGTAACATTCCACATCCGCATCGGGCCGGTCGGGCAGGGGTTTCGCTGTTTCCAGCGCCATACTGTAATTTTTCTGGAGGTAATAGGTGAAGGCCAGATCCTTCAATGAGGCGAGATGATGCGGATCGAGCCTGAGTGCCCGCGACAGCACCACAACTGCGTTGGAATAATCCCCCTGCCGGGTATAGGCCTTCGCAGTTTCATCCAGGGAATTGGCATCCTCGTGTTGTGCAAGGGATGAAGAACAGAAGGCGGTTAACAATGCAATAACACAAATGGAATGTTTCATCAGGATTTAAAGATACGGCATTGCAACATAGCGCGAAAAGCCGGTTTTACAAGTGGGCGTACAGGTGAACGATGTCCTCAGTATATCAGGTGCGTCAACAGACCATCACGCAGCTTGGGCTCAAACCAGGTGCTCTTGGGGGGCATCACTTGTCCGCTGTCGGCAATATCGAACAGTTGTTGGATGGTAACCGGGTGCAGGCTGAAGGCCAGCTTCATGTCGCCGCTGTCAACACGTTTCTCCAACTCAGCCAATCCACGGATACCACCTACAAAATCGATTCGTTTGTCGGTACGCGGGTCCCTGATGCCAAGCAGTCGGTCCAGTATGTTTTGTTGCAGAATGGTAACGTCCAGCACCCCGATGGGATCGGCGGAATAACTGTTTTCCTTGGCCACCAGTTTATACCAGCTATGGTTCAGGTACATCCCGAATTCGTGTAGGGATGGAGGTGAAAATGCTTTGTCTACCTTACCAACCAGGAAGTCCCTCTCCAGCTTATCGAGGAATTCCTCTGCACTCATTTCCTGGATGTCTTTCACCAGGCGATTGTAATCCAGGATATGAAGCTGGTCGGAGGGGAACAGCGTGGTCAAAAAATAATCTGCCCCGGATGTTCCTGCACTGCCCAGGGCTGATCTCACTTTAGCCGCCGAGGCGGCGCGGTGATGACCATCGGCAATATAAGTAGCGGGTACTTCGTCTGCAAACAAACGGGTGATGCGTTCGTTGCTGGCATCGTCGTTGATCACCCAAACAATATGTTTGATCCCATCGTCTGCAGTAAAATCATAATCCGGGCGATGGCTGGCTTTCCAGTCTTCTATCAACTGGTGGATTTGCTGATGGGCCTTATATGCCAGGAAAACATTGCCGGTTTGTGCTCCGGTGGTTTTGATGTGATTGATCCGGTCCAGCTCTTTATCCGGCCGTGTAAGCTCGTGCTTTTTAATGATATTATGGTCGTAGTCGTTGATGGAACTCACACAAACCAGCCCGGTCTGGCTCCTGTTGTTCATCACTAGCATATAGATATAGTAGCAGGGTTTTTCTTCTTTGAAAAGAATTCCCTGTTCCTGGAATATCTCCAGGTTTTCCTTGGCTTTGTTGTATACTTTCCCGCTGTGAACATCGATGTCTTCCGGCAGGTCGATCTCTGACTTGGTAACATGCAGGAAAGAGTAGGGATTGTCTTCCGCCTCGGCCCGCGCCTCCGCTGAACTCAGTACATCATAAGGCCGGGAAGCAACGCGACTGGCGAGGTCAGGTTTGGGTCGAAGGGCTTTGAATGGTTGGATGTTTGCCATGGTTCTGTATTAAAAAAGAATTGTGAAACGGGAAGGTCTATCCGCGTTTTTGAGCAAAGTCTTTTATCAAATCCGTCAGTGCCCGCACACTGTCCAGCGTAAGCGCATTGTACAGGGAAACCCTGAATCCTCCAACACTCCGGTGGCCTTTTACACCCACCATGCCCTGCTGTTTGCAGGTGTCCAGGAATTCTTTTTCCAGGGCCGCATCGGGCATCACAAACACCACGTTCATGAGGCTCCGGTCTTCCCTGGCTACCGTTGGCTGGAACATGGGCAGGCTGTCCAGTGTGTCATAGAGCAGCGCCGCCTTCTGCCTGTTTATTTTTTCGATAGCGGCTACCCCACCCTGTTGTTTCAGCCAGCGTAGCGTAAGCAGGCAAACATATACCGCAAAAACCGGCGGTGTGTTGAGCATGGAGCCGGCCTCGATATGCTGGCGATAATCCATCATGCCCGGCAGTTTGCGATTCACTGTACCCAGTATATCTTTTTTTATGATCACCATATTCACCCCGGCCGCCCCGATATTTTTCTGGGCGCCGGCATAGATCAATGCAAAGCGGTTAAAATCCATTTCATGACTCAGGATATCGCTGCTCATATCGGCCACCAACGGCACCCGGGTATCAGGAACAACATGCATTTCAGTTCCTTCAATGGTGTTGTTGGTGGTGTAATGAAAATATTTGCAGTAAGCAGGGATATTAAAATTTTTGGGAACATAGGTGTAGTTCCGGTCTTTGGAAGAGGCAATCACTTCTACATTTCCAAACAGCCTGGCTTCCTTAATGGCCTTGGTGCCCCATACGCCACAATCCAGGTAGGCGGCGGTTTCCTGTTCGTTGAGGAGGTTCATGGGTACCTGGAAAAACTGGGTAGTGGCGCCTCCGTGCAGGAACAGCACTTCATGCTCACTGTCAAGATGCATCAGCTCTTTGGCGGTGGCTACCGCTTCATCCATCACAGCCTGGAACAGGGCAGTGCGGTGACCAATTTCCAGGATCGATAAACCGCTGTTGTTAAAATTCAGGATGGCCTCGCTGGCCTGTTGAAACACTTCCTTTGGTAAGATGCTGGGTCCTGCGTTGAAATTATGTATCACTGACCTTCCGTTTATTTTTAAAAGAGCTGCAAGTTAATAAAAAGCGCGCGAAGCGGATGAGCGAATGCAAACGAGGTATAAGAAACAGCCAACAATTCATGCAAGAGACTGAACGCTGATCCCGGGAATGATCGTTGGCTGCTGCCTCACCGGAGATTTCATTGTCCGCAGTCATACCCTTTTATTTGACCATTCTTCCACTGCAGGTTGAGCTCGTCAAATTCTTTAAGATCTGTTTCCGTGAAAGTTTTGTCCGACATTATTTTCAAATCAGGCTGGCCCGCGTCCACCCAGGCAGTATACCAGAAAGAAGCCACGGCAAAAATGGATTGTCGCATCCTGCGTTCCACCATATCTCCAAGTTGTTGGTTATAACGAAGGGTATAAGCCGTTGAATATTGTTTTATGAGAACTCCGTTCCTCTCTTCAAAGGCAAATTTTTGATCGGGTGAAAATGCGGCCGATACTGCTTTTTCATAGCGTAGTACCGTATCTGCGGCTGCCGCACTTTCCAGCACTCTTTTCCAGATAAATGCTGCGGGATTGGCGAGATAGGCTGCTTTACCGATCAGGTAGTCCCATTCCTTGTCCGCCAGCAATTCCGGGATACGCGACTCCCAGAAAGCGTGTATGCCCTGCTGGTTGCTGAGCTGCCCGTTGTGATTGCTGCAGGCGTGCAAGGGCACATGCGCATCCGCGATATAATGCCCGATTTCTGCCGACAGGCGGATGATTTTTGCGCGGTCTTTATCCCGAAAGGCCTTTGTAAGTCTTTGCTGCATGGTCAGTATCCACCAGGGAACGATGCCATAAGCCTGCAAAGTGTCAATGGAATACCTGGCAACCGCCTCCTGCCAGTTGCGGGGCAGTTCCCGGAAGGGGTATCGTCCATAGTGATCGATGTCGATAAAATGACGGGCTCCTTCCCCGGCTACCGCATACCTTCTTTTATCGGGGTCGGTGGCATGCTCACGCAAAAATTCTATTTCCGGTTTATACAAGACCATCATTTCCGGGGGCAGCAGGAATACCGCATAGTAATTGATCTGGCGGTGCATAAAAAATCCCCAGCAAAACACGGGTTGATACAGGAGGAGACACAGGAGGGACAGGACCGTTTTTTTCATGGCCACTTTTTTTCATACGAAAAAACAGGAGCTATTCATCGATCTCTGTGACACCGCCGGAAATGGCGAACTTCATCGCTTCCGCGGGGGTGATATCGGTCAGAATCCTGACGCGGTCTCTTTTTACAAAATACAGGTTGCCGGCCAGCGCATAAGATTGCGGCACGTAAACTGCAACGTATTCGCTGAGCCCAAAATCCTTCAGGTCGTCCTGCGTAATAAATCCAACCCGCCATACTTCCGTCGATTCGACATTGACCAGCACGGCTTTTTCAAATTTTCTTCTGTTGCCAGCAAATGCTTCAAAAAAATCCTTGACCGTGGAATAAATGATCTTGATACCAGGCGTTTTTTCGAGAATATTATCAAACAGCTCAACCAACCGGCCCACCACAAAGGAGGAGGAAACATAGCCGACTAAGAAAACCACAAAGATCACGATCACAAACCCGAGTCCCGGGTAGCGCCGGGGATTTCCGAATTCATCCAGCCCCATGGCTTTTGGGAAGAGGCTGTGAAGGAGGTTGGGCAGGATGCCGTCGATCCAGTTGAACAGGGACACGACCGCAAAGATGGTAATGGAAATGGGGGCGAGAATGATCAATCCCTGGAGAAAATACCTGAAAAGCTTGCGTGCAAAGACTCGAAGCTTCATAGCTGGAGGTTTAGACATCAAATGTAATCAATCAACCCTGCTTATTCAATGCTTCAAACTGGTAATCAGATCAGAAGCCTTTCTGCAACCCGGTGGCAAAACGCCCCGTTTTAATGCCGAAAAAGATGTCTCTGTTGAAAAAAGCAAAAAAATAATCGCAATGATATACTTATGTAACCCATTATTGGTTTATAAAATTATTTTGTATAATGGCATATTTTGATAATTCGCATAAAATATTAATTTGTGTAATTAATTGCCTAATACCTACTATCATTATGATAGTGAAAGCTCCCCGAAAAACTGTAGCGATCTAAATTAGAAAT
>DATJYH010000272.1:0-8086 GCA_035499675.1 Puia sp. | reverse complement strand
CCGGTACCAATACAGAAATTTTCCGCGTCAAAACAGGAAGCATAAGTTGACAACGATTGTCTCTAACGAGGAAGGACAAACGCATTGCTGGATCAACCAGAATGCGAAACTTTCACTCGGTTATTTTGAGGAGGGAGAGGGGTTGGAATACCGCTTTGGGAAGGAAAATAAATGCCTGTTTATTTTTGTTGTAGAAGGGAGTCTGAAAGTCAACGAAACCCTGATCAACAAAAGGGATGGACTGGGCGTATGGGACACAGACAGCATCTACCTCCAGCCACTCGCGGAAACGGAATACCTCATCATCGAAACACCGGTCAACCAGAAATGAATCCCGGCGCTTGATAAATAGCCGCAGCAGCCCTCACAAAAAAAGTTCCCGCTTTAAACTGGCTTCATCTGGTTGCCATATCAAAGCGGGAAACTGATTTAAACAGGAAGGATCAAGTATATCAATAGGGCAATATCTTGGTAAACACCGTTCCGTTCGGGAACGTAACCACGGCTTTCAGGTAGTAGGTTCCGGAACCGGGGCAACCGGTAGGATCGCCATTGGCATCCAGGCCGTAGGTAATCACGGTGCTGATATCATCAGACCGGAGAATGGTATTCTGTCCGCTGACCAGTCTGAAATCACAATCCTGGCGGATAACCTTTGGCTGAGAGATCAATGATTCAAATGCAGTACCAAAACGGTTGACACCCCATTCAGCCACGTCGCTGTTCCCCAGGCTGTCGGTATGTGTACCGGTGGTAGTGATTACAATGCCGTTGTTATAGCTGAAAACGCGTTCTTTCGATACATTCCATACTCTTTGTTTGCCATTGTTGAAGGTAATGGACAGACTACCTGAAATGGTATGGGTAATGCTTCCCAGCGTTGCCAGGTCAACCAGGAGGCCGCCGCTCACGTTGGTAATGGTTTTGGTACCGTTTAGCGTAATGGTTTTGCCATCGCTGAGCCTGGTAATTTTCAGGTTCTGGATGTTAAGTGTTACCGTTGCACCCGGGTTACGCCAGTAAACACCCTCGGGGATTGAGATCACGACCACCCCTGTGCGGGTGCGATTTCCCCAGCAATTTGTGCCGTTATAAGTAATGGTGATGGTCCTGTTTCCGTTTGCCGTGTCTACTACTACCGAGGCATCGCAGATCAGGTTCAGAATCGGGCCACCTGCACCATTGATGGCTGTCTGTTCACCCGCACCCATCACCGTGGTAGTGGCAGCGCCCATCGATGAACTGGTGCCGGAACCGGCTGTAGAGGGCTGGTTATACAGGGCAGTGTTGGCATCATTGGTGATGGCTTCGTCTTCGTTGGAAACCTGGGCTTCATCATCTGCCTGTGTTTGCAAATCGGCGTTGCCGTTGTTGGAGCCTGAGCCATTATTATTCATGTTGCTTTTGTTGCACGCAAATACAAGACCCATACTCGCGGCAAGAAGCGTCAGGCGGAAAAGGTTGGTCGTTTTCATAACTACTTGTTGTTTTATTTTTTTTGAATGGTAGTACCTAGGATAGAATTAAAACTGGAAAGTTTAACAGCCTTTTCTTTTTTTTCGCGATCTCTTTTTGCGACATATAATATGATGTCCGTCATTTGGAAAAAATACGCCGTGGCAATTTGCTGAAAGACCTTGCCAGACAGGATTTTAGGGTTTTTTGACCTGGGGACGCGGGAGAATTTGTTAAAAAAAATTAACAAAAATGAGAGGAGATCAGCGATACCTGAGCATTTTCTAAATCACTCCAGCCGGTGTTCATTTAACCCATTTTTTATGCAAACGGGCGAATGGCATGCAGCGGCCGCCGGGATTATTTAAAGGAGATAACGTGGTAGTATATACGCAAAATGTGCTGTCAGCTGAAAAGAAAGGCCAAAGGAATATTATTTGGAAGATATTGTCATTTGGCATCCCACAAACTGCTGTTTTGGGGTATTGCTTTCAGGTTGTCCTTCTGGGTGGGTTGGGCGGTGGCTATGCCCTGGCTAAAGAGCGCGTAACAGTGTGTGATCATCGCTTCCAGGAACCGGCTATGATATTCGGCATAGATTTCCCGGCTAACGGCGGCATTTTTCGGGGGGACTGTAAAGAGCGACAAACATTCGTTTTCAAATTCCGGATGGAGCCATGCTTTATTGATCCACTGCTTCGAAGTGTGTGTGAAATCCCCATCCTTGTCGTACGACCAATCTGTTACAAGTTCCTCATCAATCGCATTCTTGAAGAAGGAAAGCAATTTTTTGGGAGCCGCAGTCATAAAATAGATGGCCATATCTTGAGGGGTTTGTTCCAAGTTATAGGGCACGGATTCACATTCATAGTTATCGTAATACTACTAATCTTTGTTATCCTATTTCGTGAAAGTAAAAGGTACGATAAAAAACCAAGTTTATTCCAAAATAATTTAACAAAAACTTGCCATGTTTACAAAATATTTATATAGCTATTTAATAAATATGATTTATTCATCATTGGACGAAGATCTTTCCCTGTTTTTTTTCTTCCAGAACTCCATCAACCGGGGCGCAACCGGCAGTGAGGTTCATTATTTAATTGGTATCTTCAGCATCGAATGACGGATACCGCAGCCCGGATAATTGTGAACCTGACGGGTGTCTTCACTTGCCAAATGAATCACGCATGAAGCTGTTGCTCACCGCCTTGCTGTTCATGATGTTGAGCTCAGATGGGTTTGCCCAGATGTTAAATGCGGGCGCCCTCCACTTTGACCACTTTCCCCCGGAGCATTTTTTGTTGGACAAAGGTTGGAAGTTTCAGGCGGGGGATAACCCGGAATGGGCGAGAACCGATTTTAATGATTCCGGCTGGCGACAGGTTTCCCTTTCTGATGTTGACAGTTACCTGCCTGCTTTCCAAAAGTACCACATCGGTTGGTTTCGGATAAAGATCTATATCGATTCACCCGGGACCGTTAACCAGGCCGCCATCATGCTTTCCCAGCTGGGCGCTTCGGATTGCTATCTCAACGGGGTGCCTTTTCTCCATCTTGGTTTGATCGGAACGAATCATGTTTTCAAAAGTGATAACCCGCATGGGAAACCTTTTCTTTTTCATACCAACCAGATTGATTCGGTTACGCTGGCCATCCGTTTTGCCAGCGCCGGCCCGGACCGGGTATGGCTGTTGCGCAAAACTGGGGTGTTGCCTTTGTCGGTAAGTATCGGCGACTGGCACAGCGCTCTCAACCGCTATGAAACACATCTCCAGCAACAAAGAATTCCCCTGGGCCTTTCTTTCCTGACTATTGGTGTGGGTATACTTTTTTTACTGATCTATATTTTTTCACCCGACGAAAAGGTCAACCTGCTATTTGTGGCATTTTGTTTTTTTCTGGGTATAATGGCAAGTGTACAACACCAGCTTTCCGATGGCAACCTGGATATGAATACCCAGTCCATTGCTTATTTCTTCTGGCAATTTATCGACCGGGTTTGTAACGTGCTGGTATTGGCCATCGCTGCGTTGATCGTTTTTAGCAGAATGACAATCTACGAATGGGTAGTCATTTGTTATTACCTGGGGTTCTGCAGTCTCTTCCAGTATTTCTTTCCGCCGGGGAAAGCCATGAATGCGCTCATTTTTGCCGGGCGGTTACTGGTGGTGGCTGAATTCATCAGGATCGGAATATATGCTGTATTGCGCAGGCGCTTTGTTGTGGTCTTCCTTTGCCTCGCCACCGCCGGCCTTCACGCCACCTTTGTCTGGTTATTTTTGACCGGCGTCGATGGTACAGGCTATTACCTGCGATTCAACGAAATGATGTGCTTTGCCACACTCAGCATCTACCTGGTCAGCCGTTTTGCCCTGTCTGTAAAAGGTCGTGTGTTTGTTCCTTTCCGAAAATAGTCCGCAGGTTTTGCCGCTGCTGCTTGAAATTTAAATCGGCACACGTATCGAAAGCCTGCATCCTTTTCCGTAACTGCTTTTGATGGAAAATTCCCCATTGAAGGATTCCACCCGGTTGATGATGTTGGTGAGACCTACTCCCGATTTTTTCTTAAACGGCTGGAATCCCTTTCCATCGTCGGTTACCGAAACATCAATGAACTTACCGTCTGAATTCAGACAGATGTTCACCTGGGTGGCATGAGCGTGTTTGAGGATGTTGTTGACCTGTTCCTGTATGATGCGGTAGATATTCAGTTTGAGGTCCGTGTCAATATCATGGTCGGCTACTTTGTAGTCAAACCGGGTGTTGATGGAAGCATGCTCATTGAGATTATCTACCAGCAGTTGGATCAGTTCCTTCAATCCCAGCTTGCCCTGTGGGGTGATCTGGTTGCGGCTCAGCATCCTGATTTCCTGGATCGCTGTATCGATCAATGCGGTCGATTCGCGGAGGGCTTCCCTGTTCCCCATCTGTCCGTTCAGCGCAACGCTGAGGAACATCCGCGAGCTGGCGAGTATCTGGTTCACATTGTCGTGCAATTCCTGGCCAATCTTATTTCTTTCTTTTTCCTGTGCCTTGATCACAGCTCTCGTGATCTTTTTTTGCTCCTCCACTTTCTGGGCGAGGATTGCTGCTTCCATCTCTTTCCGCTGGGTGATATCATTGCTGATGTACATATATTGCAAAGGTTTCCCCGTTTCATCCAGGAAGGGTATGATGGTCATGTCCACCCAGAAACTGCCCCCGCATTTTGTCCGGTTCCTGAGTTCCCCGCGCCATACTTTTCCCGAGCTGATCCTGTCCCATTTCTCTTTTATGTATTCGCCAGGGTCAGCTCCTGTCTGGAGCATGCTGTGATCATGCCCGAGCAGTTCTTCCTTACTGAAACCGGAAGCCCGGCAAAGGTTGTCGTTGACATAGGTAAAAATGCCGGCGGGATCTGTGATGCCTACAATCGAAGATTCGTCGAGCGCGATCTTGTAATCGGATATTTCCCTGAAGCTTCTACGCAGTTCTTCTTCTGCGGTCCGGATTTCGGTTACATCCCTCACGAGGGAAAGAATGGTTTCCACGTTGCCATCTTCATCGCGCATCAGGGAATTATACCATTCGCAATACAATAGTTTTCCGTCCCTCGTCGTGTTGCGATTTTGATGCGGGTTCTGGTTAAGTCTGCCAAACCGCAGGTCCTCCACCAGATCTCTGACCTTTGTCGCGTCATCAGGGTAAACGATGTACTGATTCATGTCCTTGCCAAGGGCCTCTTCTGCCGTCCAACCGAATATTTCTTCGGCACGCCGGCTCCACTGCTTTACATGGACATCTTTGTCCCACTCAATAACGGCCAGCGGGGTATTGTTGATATGATAGGTCAGCTGCTCAATAGACCGCTGTAACCGCTGCTCGGTCAGTTTTCTCTCGGTGATATCAGACACGGCGCACATGATGCCCAGGATTTCCCTGCTTTCATTGGCAATCGGGAACATCCTGACATAGTACCAGGTTGGAGATTCATCGGGTTTGGGGTAAGATATTTCGTAGCTGATATGTTCCCCTTCAGCAGCTCTTGTCATCCATCCTGTCAATGCCTTTCTTCGGTTCGGGGTAAAATAGTCGATGAAATAATCGCTCACCCGCATGGTATGATGAAGCTCCCTGGCTACAAAATCAACCGCCCGCTGGTTATAGGAAACAATTCGTTGCTCTTTGTCGAGCAATACATAGACGGTGTCGGTATTTGCGAACATCGTTTGAAGATTGGCCTCCGATTTTTTCAGCTCCCCTTCCACTTTTTTCAGTTCGGTAATATCGATCCCGGTTCCGATGATGCATCGCCTGCCCTCATATTGAATGTGTTTTCCTTTAAAATAGAAGGGGATTTTTCTGCCGTCCCTGGCCACGATTTCGGTTTCCAGGTCGGTTTCCCCGTTGGGGTCAGCAAATACTTCGCGGATCTTTTGCTGTACCTCATCCCGTTGTGTGCCTTCAAAAAAGTCGAGCGCATTCAAATCCTTTATCTCTTCATGGGCGTAACCCGTTTCCTTTCCAAAAAGTTTGTTCCAGCGCAGGTATCGGCCCTGCTCATCCTGCAAAAAGAATACACCCGGCAGGCAATCGATGATTTCGTTCGACAGATTTCTTTCCCGGAGGACCTGTTCCGCCGACTTTTTTCTTTCCGTAATATCGATGAGGGTTCCGATAATTGCATCCCGACCCTTGTACAGGCTCCTGCTTCCGTATACTTCTGCGTATATCAGTGTGCCATCCTTTTTACGGCCCCGCAGTTCATAATGGGTACTTTCTGCTTTACCTTCCATACGCAGGCGGATATTTTCTCGGGCCATTTCCCGATCGGCTTCATCGATCACCGTTTCCACGTCGCAGTGTTCGATGAGTTCCTCCGGCAGGTAACCAAGGATCTCTGCAAATTTGGGGTTGACATAAGCAAACTTCCCATCCTGGATAATGTAAATGCCCACCAGTGACTTTTCCGAAATGGTGCGGAACTTGAGTTCAGCCTCCCGCAGTTCACGTTCCATTTTCCTGCGTTCTGTAACATCCCGGCATACCACCAGCACCAGGTTGTTCGACATTTTTTTCACATTGGCTTCAATTTCCACAAAGCTCCCATCCTTGCAAACATAGCGGCGTTCGGAAAACACCAGTTTTCCTGCCGCCAGTTCGGTCATACGTAAAGGTGCTTCCCGTAATTGCAGGGGATCCACCAGGTTGGTGAAGTTCATCTGCAATAATTCTTCGCGGCTATATCCCAGCCGTTTGCAAATGCTTTCGTTAACGTCGATGATGGTGCCATCGAGGTGGTGGATCACAATCAGATCGGTGGCCTGTTCAAAAAGACAACGATAACGTTCCTCCGCATCCGTGTTTTTTACCGGAGCGTTTTTCTCATGTTGGTGGTGGGTGGAATTGTTCAAATAATCCATCTTAACAATAACTGTCTTCAATCACTTATATTGCAGGCAACCCCCACATTCGCACTGAAATTCAAAAAAGGTTGAAACATTGATCCCGGTCAGCAGGCATGAATTTTCGCCGCATCCCGGGAACAAGTGCTACTGTGTCCAGAGTTGGCGCAAATGTATCGGAATTTTGCTGACGACACTGCGTTTTGGTGTGACCGGTATAGATGGAAACGCTTAGCCAGCCTCCGTTGAGCAGATTTCAGAAAAAAAAGTTAAACAAACGGACGTGCAGGGTCATTACAATATCTTTTTCGGATATTCGTGTGCTCCCTGAGAAAAACATTTATCTCCCCGGCAGGCGATTCCGCTCCTGTTTTTGCTGATTTCAAGATTTTCCTGTGCAACGTTTTTTATGATCGTTCACTCATTGGAGCTATCAGTCAAATACAACTTACCATGAAAAAAACACCCTGGTTCCTGATGACAATGATATGTGTTTATGCCTGTGATAAACCGGTCCCTTCTAATCTACCGCCGATGAACTACAGCGATCTTACGGGGCAACAAATCTCTTTTGGCGGGAGGGCCGATGTTGATCTTGACGGTGACAGCATTATCGACGTCCGGTTTTCCACCTTGCTGGTGGGCGACCCGCTCGCACAGATCGACAAGGAGAAATATTTTGCCGAATCAAGAGGCGGTTGCTTGTTACCGTTAGATACAAACGACAATGCTCCCAGGATGAACCTGGGCGACAGGATATTGGCGGCAGATTTCTCCGGCCATAGCTGGTTGTCAGCGGCATCGGTGGAACTGGTTCAGAAGGTAAAGAGTGCACCGGGCTCGCATCATTGGGAGGGTAAATGGGCAGGCAGCAATCACAACTACCTGCCCGTGCAGGTTCGTAAAAATGGACAGCCTTATAATGGATGGATAGAGTTGAGTGTGGACAGCATGGATGAAAAGATTATCCTGTACAGGGCGGGCATTTCCAAAATAGCCGGCAGGGAAGTGGAGGCGGGTTTCTAACGCATGCAGGGCCCATACTACCTGATCAGCGTCATGGTTCCTTTTTTGAAAATAACCTTACCGGTATAATCAATACCCTGTACCATCCACACATAGCTTCCGGTATCCTGGGGTTTCCCGTTCAATGTGCCATCCCAACCCTCACCCATACGCGAAGTACTGTATATCAGCTGCCCCCACCGGTTATAGATCCTGAAATATTGCATGCTGGCAATGCC
>DATJYH010000271.1:0-10024 GCA_035499675.1 Puia sp. | reverse complement strand
TCCCTTGAAAAAAACCCCGACAAACATCATGACTACACCCCATACCGCCGAAATGATAATTGCATTCATATCTTCTTGGATCTTGCGCTTGTGTTAATATTTATAATTCATTTTAGTCAGGATGGCCTCTACGGTGTCCTTTGTCATCTGGAAAACAGGCTGCGGGTATATCCCCACCACAATGATCAGCAGTACAATCACTGCCAGGATGATCTTTTCATTCAGCCGGATGTCTTGTGCCCCGGCCGTCAGCGTATTGGTATTGCCAAAAAATACTTTCTGGATCATGTTCAGCATATACACGGCCGACAGGATGATGCTGATGGCCGCCGTAACCGTAAACACCACATTATATTGTGTGGCCGTGGAGCCGTACACCCCGCTGAACATCATGAATTCGCCGATAAAGGCATTGGTCAGTGGCAGTGCAATATTGGCCAGCGCAATGACGACGAGCAGGATGGCCAGCGAAGGCGCGGTCTGTGCCAGTCCACCCAGTTCAGATAATTTACGGGTATGAAACTGGCGTTCGATGGCGGCTACTACGATCCACAGCCCGATGATATTGATGCCGTGATTAAACATCTGGATCATGACACCCTGCATACCGATGGAAGTAGTGGCAAAAACCGCGAGGCACATGAGCCCCATATGCGCGATGGATGAATAAGCCACCATGCGTTTCAGGTCATTCTGCCGGATGGCAATCAGGGATGCATAGAGCATGCCGATGATACAAAGTACCGATACCGTATCACCCCAGGCCCAGGTTCCGACAGACAGCGTAGGTGCCAGCCAGCGTATGAGTCCGAATAACCCCATCTTCACCATGATACCGCTGAGCACCATGGTAACGGCCGTTGGAGACTGTTCGTAGGTATCGGGTTGCCAGGAGTGAAAGGGGAAGATGGGCATCTTGATGGCCAGGGCTACAAAGAACAACCAGAACAACCAGGATTGATCCTGCAGCGGGATGGCATTGCGCAGTTCATAAAAAGACTTCAGTGAGAACGAATGCTCCCTGGTATGGAAATACATGTAGATGATCGCCACCAGCATGAGCAGGGAACCCACAAACGTATAAATAAAGAATTTGAACGTAGCCTGTATCCTTTTTTCGCCACCCCACCGGGAACTCAGGAAGTAGACCGGTATCAGCGCCAGTTCCCAGAAAAAGTAAAACAACAGCGCATCCATCGAAACAAATACACCCATCAAACCCGCCTGCGACAAAAGCATCAACGCATAAAAACTGCCGGGCTGGGGATAATCGTCGCGCCAGGTTGCTATAAAAATGACCGGGAAGGAAACGGCTGTCAGGAAGGTCAGGATATTGCCCATGCCATCAAGCCCCACGGTAAAGCGGGTGTTTAAGGCGGGCAGCCACTCTGCATCAAATTTCAGGTGTGCATCTCCGTTACCAAGCAGCAGGCCGGTTACGGAAACCACCAACAGCAGCAGGGAGGCAAACAGTGACCAGGATTTGGCGGTGGCGCCGTTTTTGATAAAAAAACCGGCCATCGCAGCTACCAGGGGGATCAATATCAGTAAAACAGGGATCATAATTCAATATATCTGGAACAAAACGATTGTTAACCCTTCCGGATCAGCAACTCCAATAAAAACAACAACACGATGCCAATCACCATCAGCAGCACATAACCACCCACCTGCCCGCTTTGCAGGAGGCGCAATTGCCGGCTGGCATATTGCACGGCCTTGCCTACCCCGTTCACCGACCAGTCGATGACCGATTTCTCCACCACATTGTTCAGGAATTTGGCGAAGGCGTTCAGGGGTTTTACAAACAGTGTATTGTACAACTCATCCACATACCATTTGTTGGCGAAGAATTTACCCAGTCCACGCGGCGCTCCGAGTTCGGGTTTTTTGCTGAACCGGCTCCACGCGGTCACTACACCTATGATGGCAACAAATACCGATATGCCCATCAGCATCCATTCCGTAGATACCGCCACTTCGTGTGCCTCCGCATGTTGCATAGACGCGGCCAGCACAGGACGCAGGAACTGCTGCAATAAGTGCCGGTTGCTGGCGAAGATCTCCGGGATTCCGAGGAATCCGCCAAAGGTTGACAGGATGGCCAGCAATACCAGCGGAATGGTAATAGCAGCAGGGCTCTCGTGCAGGTGATGCTCCTGTTCATGCGTTCCCCGGAAACTGCCCAAAAAGGTCATGGCATAGAGGCGGAACATATAAAAGGCCGTGAGCAGGGCACAGGCTGCACCCAGTACATAATACACGGGGTTCTTGCCAAAGGCAGCCGCCAGTATTTCATCCTTTGAAAAGAAGCCGGAAAAAGGCGGGATGCCTGAAATAGCCAGACAGGCCAGCAAAAATGTGATGTGGGTAATGGGCATATGTTTTTTCAGCCCGCCCATTTTGCGGATGTCCTGTTCGCTGCCCAGTGCATGGATCACGGAACCTGCTCCGAGGAATAAGAGGGCTTTAAAAAATGCATGGGTCATTACATGGAACACGGCACCGGTGTAGGCGCCGGAACCGAGACCCAGGAACATATAACCGAGTTGGCTAACCGTAGAATAGGCCAGCACTTTTTTGATATCTGTTTGTTTAAGCGCGATGGTCGCTGCCAGGATGGCCGTTGCAAGCCCGGTCACGGCTACCACGGTTTGCGACACGGGTGCGAGTGTATACAGGATATTGCTGCGCGCGATCATATAGATACCTGCCGTAACCATGGTGGCAGCATGGATGAGCGCGGAAACAGGCGTGGGACCTGCCATGGCATCCGGCAACCAGGTGTACAGCGGGATCTGCGCCGATTTGCCCGTGGCTCCCACAAACAGTAACAGGGTGATGCCGGTAAGCACCGTGGTGGAGGTACCCGGGGCCTTGGCAAACACATCTGCAAAGCTGACCGATCCAAACCTGCTGATCATCCAGAAAACGGCGATCAGGAATCCCACATCACCAATGCGGTTCATGATAAAGGCCTTTCTTGCTGCATAACCATAGTCCAGGTTCTTGAACCAATACCCGATCAGCAGGTAGGAACAAAGACCCACCCCTTCCCAGCCAATGAACATGATCACATAGTTGGCGCCCAGCACCAGCAACAGCATGGAGAATACAAAGAGATTGAGATAGGAAAAATACCTGGCGAAATGCTCCGGCTTTTCCTCGTGCATGTAAGAGGTGGAGTATACATGGATCAAAAACCCGACGCCTGTAATAATAAGGAGGAACAAGATCGAAAGCTGGTCCAGCTGGAAGGCAAAGGGTATGCTCAGCGAACCGACGCTGATAAAATCAAAAAGCCTGGCCACCCGGGGCTCAAAATCCACGTTCAGCACATTGTTGAACAATACCAGGCTCACCACAAACGAAGCCAGTACCGTGCCGCAGCCGATGATGCCGGTAAGTGATTTGGAAAGCCGGTTCCTGAACAATCCGGTCAGCAGAAACCCGATCAGCGGAAACAATGGAACTAAATACACTAGGTTGGTCATATCCCGAATCCGCCTCAGGCGGAACTTTTGGAAAAATGGTTTATAAAATAGCTGTCAATGTCTTCGTCAGTATTCCTGTACGTTGCCGCAGGAAGAATGGATCAATGTTTTAACCTGTTTAAAAAGTTTACGTCCACCGAATGGGTATTCCGGTACATCATGGCGATGATGGCCAAACCCACGCTGACTTCTGCGGCTGCCACCACCATGATAAAGAACACAAACAATTGTCCGTCGATCCCCGCGTTGGGATTGACCACTTTCAGCGCCATGTGATGCATTTTTGAAAACGCCACCAGCAACAGGTTCACCGCGTTCAGCATCAGCTCCACGCACATAAAAATGATGATCGCATTGCGCCGGGTCAGCACGCCTGCCACGCCAATGCAAAACAAGGCTACAGCCAGGAATATGTAATAGTTAATAGGCATCTTGTTGGTTAACAGTTTACAGATGACAGTTGACAGCATCGATGGCCTCCCTTTCGCGTAACCCACTCACAATTTCCAATCATTATGTACCCTGCGCCGCCAATATTATAACCGCATCCCGCATCCCGCTATTCTTTCTTCCCAATCACCACCGCTCCTACCATTGCACTCAGGAACAACACACTGCTGATTTCAAAAGGTATCACGTAATCATGAAACAGGGCCATACCCAGGTTATGGATCAGGCCGATATCTCCCTGGCCCGTTTCTGCCAGCCGGTTTTTAAGATCTGCATTCTTCAGCGCTGCCACCAATACAAGCAACAGCGCACCGCCGGCAATGACACCAGCCATTTTGAGCCATTTGTTTTTTTGCGGCTCCGTATCCGCATTCAGGTTCATCAGCATGATCACAAACAGGAACAATACCATGATGGCCCCGGCATACACGATGAGGTTCACAATGGCGAGGAACTGCGCGTTCAACAATATATAATGACCGGAAATAGCGAAAAAAACGATGATGAGCCAGAGCACACTGTGAACGGGATTCCTGCTGACCACCACCATGATGGCGCTAAAGATCGCCAGGATGCTCAAAAACCAGAACAATAATTGCGTAATACCCATTGAAGCAGTTGGTTGTTTTTATATGGCTATTCTTTTATTCGTTGTCCCCTTGCTTTGGCAAATTCTTCGGGTTGTGTTTTGGGATCTGGTATCAGCAGATGCTCCTTCCCGTAAATAAATGATTTTCGGCTATAGTTGGCCGGGGTAAATGTTTCAGAAAGATAGATGGCGTCCTTGGGACAGGCTTCCTCGCAAAGGCCGCAAAAAATACAGCGGAGCATGTTGATCTCATACCGGGCCGCATATTTTTCCTCGCGGTACAGGTTTTCCTCACCGGGCAGGCGTTCCGCTGCTTCCATGGTGATGGCTTCCGCCGGGCAGGCCACCGCGCAAAGCCCGCAGGCTGTACAACGCTCCCTCCCCTCCTCATCGCGGTTCAGCACATGCAACCCACGGAATACCGGGCTGAAGGGTCTCGTTTTTTCCGGGTAATTGACCGTGGGCCTTTTTTTGAACATATGGCCAAAGGTGATGGACATACCCTTGGCGATGGAAGGAAGATAGATCCTTTCAAGAAATGTCATCGGCTTCCGTTCAACCGCTTTTCCTCTTTTTGTTAATGCCTGCATGATGGAAAGCTTTTTGCCAAGCGCCCGGGGCGTTCAGCGTTCCGCAAAATTATTTTTATCATATACACCATCCAACTAAATTCTGGACCTGTTTAGAAGTGCCAGTGATTGTTTTTCAGCAACAGGATAAAGCCTGTTATGATCATGTTCAGGAGCGACAGCGGGATCAATCCTTTCCAGCCCAGGTTCATCAACTGGTCATAGCGGAAACGTGGAATGGTCCAGCGTACCCAAATGAACACGAAAATGAAAAAGGCGATCTTGATAAACAGGCTGAGACCCTGTAAAATGGCCAGCAGGTTTTGTCCATGCTGCAGGCCAAAGGCTGCGTCATTGACAAAAGGAATGTCATATCCTCCCCAGAACAAGGTGGCCATGACTGCACTGCTGATAAACATGTTTACGTATTCTGCAAAAAGATAGAAACCCAGTTTCATCGAGGAATATTCCTGGTGGTAACCGAAGTTCAATTCGCTCTCGGCCTCCGACAGATCGAAGGGTGTACGGTTACACTCCGCGAATGCGCAGATCAGGAAGATCAGGAATCCCAGGGGCTGGTAGAGCACGAAGTAACGGTGATCGAGTTGCTGGGCTACGATGGTTTTGAGACTGAGCGAACCCGTGAGCATCAACAGCGCGATGAGAGACAATCCCATGGCCAGCTCATAGGAAATGATCTGCGAAGCACCGCGTATGGCCGCCAGCAATGAAAATTTATTGTTGGAGGCCCATCCGCCGATCATGACACCGTATACACCCATGCTCACCACGCCAAAAATATAGAGGATGCCGATGTTGACATCCGCGATCTGCAAGTCGATGGTTCGCCCGGCGATCACGAGATGGCTGCTCCAGGGTACCACCGCACTGGTCATCATGGCGGTGAGCATCGCCAGCCCGGGCCCCAGCACAAACAGGAAACGGTTGGACAGGTTGGGGATGATCTCTTCCTTCATGAAAAGTTTGAGCCCGTCGGCCACCGGTTGCAGGATGCCAAAGGGTCCCGCTCGGTTGGGGCCTCGCCGGTCCTGGATAAAGGCCGCCACTTTGCGTTCGGCATAGGTTTCATACATGGCCACCACCAATGATACCGTAACTATAAAAGCAACCAATACCAGTTTCTCAATGATCAGTGCCCAGTCAATAGCCATTAACGTTAGATGCATACCGCTTATCCGCCGGGGCGGAATATTTAAGGGTGATGAAATTTTTTATTGCGTGCCTATTCTTTAAAATCCGTTGAATGTGCAGGTCCGTTGATTTCGGACAGATCAATTTCCGGCCGGTTCACTTCACTGATGCTGTGTATATCCATCAGCAACCTCGGTTCCCGTCCCATCACTTCCGGCAGTGTTTCCCGCGGAATATCCAATACCGGGTATTTGTTGGCGGATATCACGGAATGACGGCTTATGTTGGCCAGTCCTTCTATCACCCAGTCGGCAGCCTTCTTCTTTTCAAACCGGCAGGTATTACAGATCCAGTCTTCCACTTCCCCCCACTCGTCGGTGCGGGCGGTTACACGGAATATCTCTTCCCCCCTTCGCCATACCGTTACCTTGCCGGAGCAGGCAGGACAGTCACGATGTGCATATTCGGGCTTCAGGAACCATACGCGGTTTTTGAAACGGAAGGTTTTGTCGGTGAGTGCGCCAACGGGGCATACATCAATCACATTGCCGATAAAATCATTATCGAGCGACTTCCTGATATAGGTAGCGATCTCAGAATGATCCCCGCGGTCCAGCACGCCGTGCGTACGTTGTTTGGTAAGCTGGTCTGCTGTAAATACGCAACGGTAACATAAGATGCAGCGTGTCATGTGCAACTGGATATAGGGACCCAGGTCGTGTTTTTCAAAAGTGCGGCGGGGAAATTCGTAACGCGTTTGTTCCTGGCCATGCTCATAGCTAAGATCCTGCAAATGACATTCCCCGGCCTGGTCGCAGATGGGACAATCCAGGGGGTGATTGATCAACAGGAATTCCACCACGCCATTTCTTGCATCGATGACCTTATCGCTGGTAATATTTTTCACCACCATGCCATCCATCACATTGGTACGGCAACTGGCCACCAGTTTGGGCATGGGCCGCGGATCCGCTGTGGAACCAGCTGCTACTTCCACCAGGCAGGTGCGGCATTTACCGCCGCTGCCCTTGAGCTTACTGTAATAACACATGGCAGGAGGAACCACATCCCCCCCGATCCTCCGGGCCGCATTGAGGATGGAGGTTCCGGGCTCCACTTCGATGCTGATGTTGTCGATGGTTACTTTGAATAATTTTTTTTCGTCGGGCATTGTTCAATAAATTATGTAGTACGGTTACGGGCTAGGCAGTGGCCGGTGCTTCCAGCGGGTCGGCATAATGGGCCAGCCCGTAATTCCTGGTCAGGCATTCCACCGGGTTCTTCACATGCCATTCAAATTCATCACGGAAATGCCTGATCGCAGCAGCCACGGGCCAGGCGGCCGCATCACCGAGCGGGCAAATGGTATTGCCTTCAATTTTCCGCTGGATATCCCATAACAGGTCTATATCACTGATTTTACCTTTTCCATATTCCAGGTTGTGCAGGATCTTTTCCATCCATCCCGTTCCTTCCCGGCAGGGTGAACACTGGCCACAGCTTTCATGCCGGTAAAAACGCGCCAGGGTGAGCGTATGACGGACCACGCACTGGTCCTCATCCAACACGATAAAACCGCCGGATCCCATCATGGATCCCTTGGCAAAGCCGCCATCCGACAGGCTTTCGTAATTCATCATCCGTGTTTCTCCCTTGGCCGTTTTCAACAACAGGTTGGCAGGAAGGATGGGAACGGAAGATCCGCCAGGGATACAGGCCTTCAGCCTCTTCCCATGGGGGATGCCCCCGCAATATTCATCGCTGAAAATAAATTCCTCCACGGAAATGGTCATGTCGATTTCGTACACGCCGGGTTTTTTGATATTGCCGCAGGCGGATATCAGTTTGGTACCCGTGGATTTGCCAACGCCGATCTTTGCATATTCCTCTCCCCCGATATTGATGATGGGGACAACGGCCGCCAGGGTTTCCACGTTGTTAACCACCGTGGGACGGTCCCAGGCGCCCTTTGCCGCGGGAAATGGCGGCTTGATACGGGGATTCCCTCTCTTTCCTTCCAGGCTCTCCAGCAAGGCAGTTTCTTCCCCGCAAATGTAGGCTCCCGCGCCGCGGTGCACATATATGTCACAATCGAACCCGCTGCCCTGGATGTTTTTCCCCAGCCAGCCGTGCTGCCTGGCTTCCGCGATGGCAGTTTCCAGGATGTCGATGATCCAGGCATATTCTCCACGTATATAGATATACGTTATATTGCTGCCAAGTGCATAGGATGAAACGATCAGTCCCTCCACCAGCAGGTGAGGAATAAACTCCATCAGGTAGCGGTCCTTAAAAGTACCGGGCTCACTCTCATCCGCATTGCAGACCAGGTGACGGGGAACGCCTTCCGGTTTGGCAATAAAACTCCATTTCATACCCGTGGGAAAACCCGCACCACCCCTGCCACGCAAACCACTCTTCTTTACCTCGTCCGTAACCTGGTCAGGCGTCATGCTCTTGAGGGCTTTTTCCACGCTGCGGTAACCGCCTTCCCGGCGGTACACTTCGTAGGTCCTGATCCCTTCGATCTGTGCCTTGTCTATCAAAAGTTTTCTTCCCATATCCAAGAATCCGCCAAAGGCGGGGCTTTTTTAACGGTTGATGGCGTTTATCCGCGGTTAATTGTTCAACGCAGCGTTCTGCCTGCATTCGTCAACAATGGCATCTACTTTCTCCCGGGTCAGATGTTCGCGGTAAGTCTTGCCCATTTGCATCATCGGCGCATAACCACAGGCACCCAGGCATTCCACCGTTTTTAGCGTGAACAATCCATCGGGTGTTGTCTCTCCCACAGCAATTCCCAGCTTTCCTTTAATATATTCAATGATCTGGTCGCTTCCGTTGAGCATACAGGGCCCGGTCTGGCATACTTCAAAAACATACTTGCCCACCGGTTTCAGGTTGTACATGGAATAAAAGGTAGCCACTTCATATACTTCTATCGGCTCCAGTTGCAGGAGACCGGCCACGTAGTCCATGGTTTCGGTGCTCAGCCATCCGCCAAAACTGTCCTGCGCCAGGTGCAGTACAGGAAGCAGGGCGCTTTTCTGTTTCCCTTCCGGGTAACGGGCAATGATCTCCCGTACCTTCGCCAGTTTCTCTTCTGAAAATTGTATCATAAATATCTAAAACTACGTAAGTAGCTTAATTACTGGGGGGCTCCCATTGGCACATTTGCAAATCTGTAAATTTGCAAATTATCAGGCATCCATTTCCCCCGCTATCAGGTTCAGGCTGCTCAGCGTGATCACCGCATCACTCAGCATCGACCCCTTTGTCAGTTCCGAATACGCCTGATAATAGATAAAACAAGGTCTGCGGAAATGCAGTCGGTAGGGTGCTCTTCCGCCGTCGCTGATCAGGTAGAACCCGAGTTCGCCATTGCCGCCCTCCACGCTCTGATACACTTCCCCGGGCGGCATTTCGGTTTCACCCATCACAATCTTAAAATGCCATATCAGCGCTTCCATTTTTGTATATACATCCTTTTTCTCCGGCAGGTAGTATTCGGGCACATCGGCATGATATACTTCGGCATCAGCGCCTGTAAATTCCTGCACCCTGCGGTAGGCCTGTTGAATAATATGGATGGATTGCCACATTTCCTGGTTGCGGACCAGGAAGCGGTCGTAGTTATCGCCGGTGGATCCGACCGGAATGCTGAATTCAAAATCTTCATAACTGCTGTACGGGCTATGTATCCGAACATCGTAGTCCACACCCGTAGCGCGTAGATTGGGTCCGGTAAATCCATAATTCAGCGCCCGTTC
>DATJYH010000270.1:0-6734 GCA_035499675.1 Puia sp. | reverse complement strand
CTCTTCATCCGGCGTAAACAGTATCCGGACAGGGCCGTGTGCAAAATCGGGGTGATCAACCAGGAACCTGGCCATGTCCATGATGATGGCCACACCCGCCTTGTCGTCGGCGCCAAGCAGGGTGGTCCCGGAGGCAGTGATAATATCCTCCCCTTTTTTTTGGGCAAGGTAGGGATGTTCTGCCGGCGAAATAACCTGGCTGGGATCATCCGGCAACACGATATTACCTCCGTCATAATTTTTATGGACCAGCGGTTTTACGTTTTTCCCGGAGCAATCCGGCGCGGTGTCCATATGCGCACAGAAACAAATTGCCGGGACTTGTTTAGATGTATTAGAAGGAATGCGGGCATACACATAACCGTATTCGTCGACCCGGGCATCTCCCACACCCATGTCCTTCAATTCCCTTACCAGCAATGCAGCCAGGTTTTTTTGCTTTTCGGTAGATGGATGTGTAGCAGAAAGCGGATCGCTTTCGGTATCGATCTGCACATAACGAAGAAACCTTTCGGCAACCGTAAAATTGTAACTTTGAAAAATATCCATGTGTCGATGTGAGTAAGGCCGGTTATTAAACCGCAAACTTTCTGAAAGTTCGCGAGCTTTCCAAAAACTATAATCAACAACGCATGATGAATTCCGGGCAGGTCAAAAAGCCGCTGATCAGGCAGGGCTGGTTACGCGTTCTCCTTTTTTTTATTGTGTATTTCCTGCTGGTTTCGACCGGCGTCAGTTTGCTTCCGCGTTTATCGAGGTGGTTGACAGGCGAGCAGCATTCGCTGGATGAGATCGCCAACGGGAAATCCTTCTGGATGATCGTATTCGCCATGCTGTTGGTATCCGTTTTGCTGGTCTGCATCTTCCGGCTGTTCATCGACAGAAAAAGTCTCGGCAGCCTGGGTTTTTCAAACGGCCATTATACAGATGGGCTGGCGGGGCTTTTTCTTTCCCTGTCCATCCTGGGAACAGGCACCCTGATATTGTATTTCACCGGGCATTTGAAGTGGGTGGATATCATTTTCAACGGAAATGAACTTTTTATTGAGCTGGGATGGATGCTGCTCATCGCATTGTATGAGGAACTCGTTTTCAGGGGATATATCCTGGGTAACCTGATGGAGTCATTTAATAAATGGGTAGCATTGCTGGTATCCGCGCTGTTGTTCACCCTGTTTCACATCAATAATCCTTCCCTGGATTTTGTGCCGCTTGCCAATATCTTTTTAGCCGGATTGCTGCTGGGTGTTAATTATATCTACACGAAGAATATCTGGTTTCCCCTCATGTTCCACTTCGGCTGGAATTTTTTCCAGGGCCCGGTATTGGGATACAAGGTCAGCGGGTTCAATTTCTCCAGCGTTTTACAAACAGAACTAAACGGCGATCCCCTGCTTACCGGGGGCGATTTTGGATTTGAGGGTTCCGTGATCAACCTTGCACTAAGCCTGATAACGTTCCTCATTCTTTACGCCGTATACGAAAAAAAATTCCGGCCATTGCAGCCGGAATCATCTGCTGGCAAAAACGCCAGGTAAAAGCAATAATTAATATTGTGTAGTGTTCATTATGGTAAAATAATCCGCGAAGCATTTTTGATTTCTACCAGTTCGAGATCGAAAATGAGATCTTCCCCGGCCAGTGGATGGTTCGCATCCAGCACCACCACATCGCCCTTCACTTCCTTGATCACGACCGGAAAATGCTCGCCGGCACTGTTGCTCATATTCAATTGCATCCCGACTTCCGGTTTCATGTCCTCGGGAAATCGGTCCACGGGGAAATCCATCAGCATCTGCGGATCCACAGGGCCATATGCTTCAGCCACGGGGATCTGTATGGTCCTTTTGTCGCCTACCGACATACCCATTACGCCGTTGTCAAACCCCCGGATAACCATACCGCTTCCCACCTCGAACTCGAGCGGTTGGCGGCCTTCGGAAGAATCAAATGTGCTTCCGTCTGTAAGACGGCCATGATAGTGAACCTTTACCGTGTCACCTGCTTTAACCTGTTGCATAAAAAATTTTTATTATGAAATATTTACGTGCATGACCCGATTCCAACTCCGCCAAAATCAGCTGACTGAACCGGGCTGAGGTCTGTGTGTGCCCTCGATCGGGGATCAGCGATCAATGAGATGATCAAAAAGAGCAATCATTACCCGAAATATGCCTCAAAATAACGCCTTTAATTCCCTTTCGCCAATAAAACTTTTTCATGAAATTTGAGAGATTTAACTTGGGTGCCATAACACTGGCAGGTGCTGACCTGGTCTTAAAACACATTCATGAAAACTGGAAATTTACTTTGTCTTGCCGGGCTGCTGCTATTGTCCTGGCCCGTCCGGGCTCAAAAATCTCCGACCGCTTCGTCCATCATTCCCGGCGCTGAACGGATGGAACTGTACCTCCCCCTGTTACGCGGCAAGGCCGTTGCCATATTTGCCAACCAGACCAGCCGGGTGGGAGGGATACACCTGGTGGATACCTTGCTAAAAAGAGGCGTGTCAATAAAAAAAATATTTGCTCCCGAGCATGGTTTCCGTGGAGCATCGGATGCGGGAGAAAATATTTCCAATGCCAGGGATCCTGTCACCGGCATTCCCATCGTTTCCCTGTATGGGACCAAGGACAAACCCAGTCCTTCCGACCTGTCGGATATCGATATCATGCTATACGACATACAGGACGTCGGTGTCAGGTTTTACACCTACATTTCTTCTTTCCAGAAATTCCTGGAAGCCGCCGTGGAAAACAACAGGCCGCTGCTGGTGCTGGATCGCCCCAATCCAAATGGCTTTTACGTGGACGGACCCGTATTGGATCCCCGGTTCAAATCGTTTGTGGGTATGCAGCCCATCCCGGTTGTATACGGCATGACCATTGGTGAATACGGCAAAATGCTGATTGGGGAAAAATGGCTCGATGCTTCAGTAGCCGGAAACCTGAATACCATCCATGCTATCCGTGAAGCCGAAAACAAGATAGATTCCATTGTACGCAAACAACGAAATTACGATGTCGGTTTCGGTGGGTCCGATTTTCAACTGCTCGTGATCCCGTGTGAACACTACACACACAAAAGCAGGTATATATTGCCGTTAAGTCCATCCCCCAACCTGCCCAATATGCAGGCAGTATACCTGTACCCATCGATCTGTTTTTTTGAGGGAACGGTTGTCAGCCTGGGACGCGGCACCGATAAACCTTTCCAGCAATTCGGTCACCCCTCCTTCCCCTCCAATTTTCATCATTTTGTTCCACGCAGCGTGCCAGGGGCCAAAAACCCGCCGCTGCTCAACCAGGTTTGCTATGGATACGACCTCAGTAAAATTGACGCTATCCGTGAACTAAATAACCATCTGCAATTAAAATGGCTCCAGCTTGCCTACCGGTTATTTCCCGTCAAGGAAGATTTTTTTCTTCCCTCCTACTACTTCAACAAACTCGCAGGAAACGACCAGTTGATGGAACAGATCCGCGCAGGCACCCCGGAAGCGGAGATCAGGAAAAGTTGGGAACCCGGGCTGAATCATTTTAAATCGATCCGAAAAAAATATCTTATCTACCCTGATTTCGAATAAACAGGAGATCATCATCAGCCAATGGAAACCACATCCGCTACGGCCCGTCAACTTCCGCGATACCAGGAACTCCGGATCATCTTCATGGGGACCCCGGCCTTTGCCGTTGCTTCCCTGGAAGCATTGTTGCAGGCCGGTTGCCGGATCGTTGCTGTCATCACTGCGCCTGATAAACCGGCAGGGCGGGGCATGAAGCTGCAGGAAAGTGATGTAAAAAAATATGCCGTCGAAAAAGGGTTGCGGCTGCTCCAGCCGGAGAAACTCAAAAACCCGGCCTTCCTGGAAGAAGTGAAATCAATACAAGCAGATCTGCAGGTAGTCGTGGCATTCCGAATGTTACCTGAAATCCTGTGGAGCATGCCGCCGATGGGCACCATCAACCTGCATGGTTCGCTGCTCCCGCAATACCGGGGTGCGGCGCCGATACAGTGGGCCATTATCAATGGAGAAAAGGAAACAGGCGTCACGACGTTCAGGCTGCAAAAGGAAATCGACACAGGGAATATCCTGTTACAGAAAAGTTTTCCGATTGGAGCGGAAGATACCGCCGGTGATGTGCATGACCGGATGAAGCTGATCGGTGCAAAACTGCTCGTGGAAACAGTCATAGGACTGGCCGACGGAAGCCTCCAGGCAACACCACAGGATGCCTGGCTGGCCGCAACCGGCCGGGCCGGGCAACCCCTGCATCACGCTCCTAAGATCAGCACTGAAACCTGCCGGATAGACTGGAACAAACCTGTTGCAGAAATCCATAACCTGATCCGCGGGCTCTCCCCTTTCCCTGCCGCCTTTACTTTATTTGAGGGTAAAACCATGAAAATATTTAAGTCGCATCAGGAACAACATACACCCGAAGTTCCTCCCGGCCAGTACCAGACAGACAAGAAGACTTTTATCAGGTTTACGGCCGCAGACGGGTATGTGTATGTTGATGAACTCCAGCTGGAAGGCAGGAAAAAGTTGTTGACGGAAGATTTTTTGAGAGGCTATCGTTTTGCGTGAAGGCCCTGGGAACGATCGTCGTTTGCGGGTTACCCCAGCCCTACCATCCACCCTGCAGCCCTTCTTCCAATGCCAGGTGATAACGGCGTAGATTAAACGAATACAGGAAAGGCGCCTTGTGCGCGCCTCCGCGCCGCCTTTCCTTCAACCGGCGGAGGATGCCATACCCCAGCATACGTCTTTGGAAGTTGCGTCGGTCCAGTTTTTTGTCAAGAATGGTCTCGTATAGCTTTTGCAATTCCGGCATCGTAAATTTTTCAGGCAGCAGGTTGTAGCCAATGGGTTGGTGGTTGATCTGATGGCGGAGTGTTTCCAGCGCCTTCTCAAAAATATGGCGATGGTCCATGATCAGGTCGGGCAGATGGTGCAAATCCCACCATATGCAGGCTTCCGACAGGGAGTCGGGCATGGGATTGGCGCTGAAAAAATCGACCAGTGCATAAAACCCCACCGTAACAAAACGTTGCAGGAGAAAGTTGTCGCGTGCAAAATTTTTGGAGTGTTTTTCGAGGCGTTTCCTGGCCTGCGCAAGATTGGAACGGGCGGGGTCGCCAAATACATGAAACTGTTTCAAAAATATATCATCCAATCCTGTTCTTTCTTTCAATACCCTGACTGCCGCCCGTTCAATGTCTTCATTTTTATAAATAAACCCGCCGGGAAGGGACCATTCGTCTGCTTTTTTCATTTTTAACAACAATACCTTCATCTCGTTTTCATGGAAACCGAAGATGACACAGTCCACAGACAGCGCAGGCATAAACTGTTTATCGGCAGTGGACAGAAAACTCAGGAGGTCCTGTTGTTTATTCATGAAGAAATTTCAAGTGTAAATAAAATAAATTCCCGGCTAAATTCCTGTAACAATAATTATCGTATTTATCCGGCCGCCGGCAATTCAGGTGTTCTTCCTACATTTAAGGTACAATAGCAATTTATGCAACGTAGAAATTTTCTGCGCCGAACCGCATTGGCAGGAACCTCCTCCCTGCTTTCGGCATCAGCCATGGCTGCAGCAGTCCGCGGTGGCGGGGAAGTGCCGCCAGACAAACCCTTTCATCTCAATTATGGCATTCACGATGGCATGTTTGAGAACAGCGCCGGCAAAGATTTTATCGACCAGATCAAATTTGCCTACGATATGGGTTTCCGGGCCATCGAGGACAATGGTATGATGGATCGCCCGGCAGAAGAGCAGGAGAAGATCGGCAACGCCCTGGCCAGGCTCGGTATGGGTATGGGCGTATTCGTACATGGATTTGACCACTGGCCGGTAAGCACTTCCTTATGTTCCGGCGATAAAGAGTGGAGGGAAAAATTCCTCCGTTACAGCAGGATGGCTGTGGATACGGCCAGGAGATGCCAGGGCAAACTGATCACGGTTGTGCCGGGGAATTACGACCGGCGTTTACCCATGGGGTACCAAACGGCAAACGTGATTGAATCCCTCCGCCGCGCAGCTGAGATTTTCGAACCGGCCGGCCTGGTGATGGTACTTGAGCCGCTGAGCGACACGCCTGACCTTTTCCTGCGGCACCCGGACCAGACTTTTGCGATTTGCAAAGCTGTCAACAGCCCTTCCTGTAAGATTCTTTATGACATGTATCACATGCAACGCAACGAGGGAGATCTTATCCAGAATATGGATCGCGCCTGGGAGGAAATCGCCTATTTCCAGATCGGCGACAATCCAGGGAGAAAGGAGCCTACAACCGGGGAGATGAACTACAAAAACATCTTCCGACATATTTACAATAAAGGCTACAAGGGCATCCTCGGCATGGAACATGGAACCTCCCAACCGGGAAAGGCCGGGGAGCTGACGCTGATCCAGGCATACCGCAGTTGTGATGACTTTGTGTAACCAGATACCCAGGCAATCTTTTTTTCTAATTTCGAGGAACCGCAGGTAAACATGAAAATACAATTGTGGACGATCGGCAAAAATCACGAGCCGTATGTAAAGACGGGCGTGCAGGAATTCAGCAAACGGATTTCCAAATATTACCCGGTAGAATGGGTGATTTTGCCGCTTCCAAAAAATATGGGTATGCTGTCGGCCATGGACATGAAAAAGAAAGAAGCTTCGATTGTGCTGGAATGGCTAAAAAAAGATGACTACCTGGTGGCCCTGGACGAAAGG
>DATJYH010000269.1:0-7037 GCA_035499675.1 Puia sp. | reverse complement strand
TCGTAACAACTACCACCTCCACGGTTGGAAGTATTCTCCAGGCATACCAGCGAAGTACGGGCCTTATGAACATCATCGGGGTTGATGACCGAAGCGACCTGTATGGCGCTGATCCTTCCCTGATCTCCTTCCAGGGCCCTGACCTGTGACCCGGAATTGAAGGCGATGCCTCCGCCTTCATAGATGTAAACATGCGCCTGCCGTTCACAGATCACTTCATCACCCGGCTGCGTATGGCATTTGATGGCGACCTGGTTGGACATGGTTCCCGTTGGGCAATACAGCGCAGCCTCCATACCGAAAAACCCGGCCGCCATTTCCTCTAGCTCGTTCACGGAAGGGTCTTCCCCAAAAACGTCGTCGCCCACCCTGGCCTTTGTCATGGCCTCCATCATGCCCGGGGTGGGACGGGTAACTGTATCGGAACGCAGATCGATCGTCATGATTTCAAAAAGAAATGCAAATTAATGGATTCGGCAGGATTGCGGCAATTTCAATCCGACACACAAACGGAATATACGTGAAGAAGAAAGAAGAAGAAGGTTAATTTAATGTACGCACCACGCCCCTGAAAAAGCCCACGGATTCCGCAATGCCTGGCACAGGGTCTTTGACGGGCAGCTCAAATTCAATGCTGCAGCGGCCCGTATAGTGTATTTTTTTGAGTGCAGTTACCAAACCAGGGAAATCAATGATGCCACGGCCAACAATCGCGGGTTTGTCTGTTGGCGTTGCCTCATACAGGTCTTTGATATGCAGGTCGAAGATACGATCGCCAAAATCCGATACCGCCTGTACCGGGTTGACCCCGGCACGGAGTGCATGGCCGATGTCCAGACAAATGCCCATTCCCGGATCCATCCGGCTGATGCGTTCGTAAATATCTTTAGGACCCGGATAGAGTTTGTCCTCGGGGCCATGGTTATGGATCGCCAGCCGGATATCGTATTTTTTCGTTTTTCCCTCCACGTATGGCAGGAGCTCATAGGCGGGGGAACCGATGATCAGTTGCACCCCGATTTTTTTGGCATATTCGAAGGCACGGTCCACGTCGGCATTTGTTTTCATATAGATCACACCGGCCGCATAAATGGCAATGCCTGCCGAGCGGAATTTTGCCGTAACCTCATCAATGGTTTCCGGGCTGCTGTCGAGCGGTAAATGAAAGTCCTTTATTGAGAGGGCACTGATCCCCACCTGTTGCAAAATGGCAATGGACTGGTCGATGTTCATGTTGTGAAACGTATAACCTGCCATCCCAATTTGCAGGGCATCTGCTGTAGAGGACAATTCAGGACGGCTGGCGGCAGAATGGCCTTCCAGGAATGGAAACAGGCCCACGGCTGTCAGGCCCATCGACGAAGATTGCAGAAATTTTCTACGGGACGACATGCTTATATATTAAAATGAGGAGATAAGTTACGATTTAGTCTACAAATCGATTGCCTGAGCTGGCTGGCTTAAGGTGAGACCGATAAATAAAGGGAGACGAGGGAATTGGCGAAGGCTGAAAAAGTGAAAGCACCAAGTTGGTTTTTGATACATCCGCCTGATTGCTCAAGTTTCTGTATTGTCTTACTAACCCGATGCTTTCGTTGAGTTGCTTTCATCTTTTTGACGGATGTCCGCTTCTCAATTTGTACCTCTAAGATATATCATGCTGATGGCTGTTTCCAAATTTTTTGCCTTGTTGTTTTACACCCGTTGTGCACCGGATTGTGCACAGCTTTACCATGGTTTTCCCCAGCAACATCACAGAAAAGGCCCGGTTAGACACAGTTTCAGGCGATAGAACGTACAGGCATGATCGTGACAGATTACAAACGGGCCGAATAGCCGAAAAAAAATAATCAAAAATAAAACGGAAGGAAATGCAGGAAAATAAGGGGGGTACAAAAAAATTAAAGCACCAAGTTCGCATTGTGCTATTCTAATTGCTTAGCGTTGCACACTTACCAACCCGATGCTTTTTACTGATCTGCATGCATCTCAATGAAGTGAATTCTGCATTTCAATAGTAAACTGAAGATACAACCCAAGATCAGCCGGTTCCAAATTTTTTGCCCCGTTGTTTTGCACCGGTTCTGCACCGGGTTATCCACATCCCCCGGTTCAGCCCACCGCATGCAGGCCGCCCGGCTTATTGGCGTTGATTCATTCATTTCATGTAACTTTGCGCCGCTATGACACAAGAACAAATCAAGGATATGAGGGATCGCGTAGGCGTCCTGAGGAGGTTTCTTTGACGTCGAGAACCGACGTATCAAGATCAACGAAGACAAACAGCGTTCCTTAAGCCCCGGTTTCTGGGATGACAACAAGCGGGCGACGGAAATCCTCAAAAACATCAAGCTGAATGAATATTGGGTAAAACTCTTTGAGTCGGTTGAATCGGCCGTGGAGGATTTTGCCGTTTGGTTTGATTTCTGGAAGGCTGGTGAAGCCAGCGAGGAGGAAGCCAGGGACGCATACAACAAGGCACTGGCGCTGATCGAGGAAGCCGAATTCAAGAGTACACTCAACAAACCAGAGGATGAGCTCCCGGCTGTATTGCAGATCAATCCCGGCGCGGGTGGTACGGAAAGCCAGGATTGGGCCGAGATGCTGATGCGCATGTACCGTATGTACGGCGAAAAGCAGGGTTGGCGCGTGAGCGAACTGGACCTGCAGGACGGCGAGGGAGCCGGTATCAAAAGCGCTACGCTGCAGTTTGACGGGCCCTTTGCCTATGGGTTCCTGAAGGCGGAAAGCGGCGTGCACCGGTTGGTGCGGATATCTCCTTTTGACAGCAATGCGCGTCGGCATACTTCCTTTGCCAGCGTATATGTATACCCGCTAATCGACGATACCATTGAAATACAGGTAAACCCGGCCGACCTGGAATGGGCTTTTTTCCGCAGCGGAGGCGCCGGGGGGCAAAACGTCAATAAGGTGGAAACGGCTGTACGCCTTACCCATAAGCCCAGCGGTATTGTGGTGGAATGCCAGCAGGCCAGAACGCAGGGAGAGAACCGTGAAAAGGCCATGACCATGCTGAAGAGCCGTTTGTATGAAGAAGAAATGCGCAAACGGGAGGCCATCAAGAACGCCAACAATGCCAGCAAGAAAAAAATAGAATGGGGCTCACAGATCCGTTCCTATGTATTCCATCCTTATAAGATGATCAAGGACCACCGGACCGATTTTGAGGTGGGCAATGTACAACCCGTGATGGACGGGGAACTGGACGGATTTATCAAGGCCTACCTGATGAACGAAAAGGAAATGAGTTCATAAAGGAAGGCCTGAACATGGTAAACACAAAATCCCGCATTGCCCGCCAAAGCCCGGCACAGGCGGGTATCCCGTATCTGTCTATGGCTAACTAAATTCTTAACGCACAAACAACGTCTATGTCAATCGGCTACTTTAGCTATCCCCTCCCCTCCAATGAACCGGTACTCTCCTACCTGCCCGGCAGCAAAGAAAGGGAGACGCTGAAAAAAACCCTGAAGGAATTGAAAAGTCAGTTGCACGATATACCCATGTACATCGGCGGCAAGGCTGTGACTACGGGCAAAACAGTGGAGATCCATCCTCCTCACGATATTGCACATACGCTGGGACATTATCATACCGGCGGCGAACAGCATATCACCCAGGCCATTGAAGCTGCCCTCGCCGCCCGCGAAGGCTGGGCCGCCATGAGTTGGGAGAACAGGGCTAATATTTTCCTGAAGGCGGCCGATCTCATCGCCACGAAGTACCGTCCGTATATGAACGGGACCACGATGCTGGGTCAGAGCAAGAACGCCTACCAGGCGGAGATTGACAGCGCCTGCGAAATCATCGACTTTCTTCGTTTTAATGTGCATTTCCTGAGTGAGATCTATAAACAACAACCGATCAGCTCCCCCGGCATCCATAACCGGATGGAATACCGTCCCCTGGAGGGATTTGTACTGGCCATCACGCCTTTTAATTTTACCGCCATCGGCGGCAACCTGCCCAGCTCGGCGGCTATGTGTGGCAATGTTGTGGTCTGGAAGCCTTCGCATGCCCAGGTGTTCAGTGCACAGATGTTTATGCGCATTTTGCAGGAAGCGGGGTTGCCGGACGGCGTGATCAACCTGATTTATACGGATGGACCAACGCTCGGTAAGGTTTGTTTTGCACATCGCTATTTTGCGGGCGTACATTTTACGGGGTCAACCGGTGTCTTCAATCATATGTGGAAGACGATCGGAGAAAATGCGGGCATCTATCGCTCCTATCCACGCATCGTGGGAGAAACGGGGGGCAAGGATTTTGTGATGGCGCATGCCAGCGCTGATCCGGATGTACTGGCCACCGCGCTGCTGCGCGGAGCCTTCGAATACCAGGGGCAGAAATGTTCCGCCGCCTCCCGGGCCTATATTCCCTCCAACCTGCTGGCGGCCGTGAAAAAGAAATTGATCGAAGGCGTGAACAGCCTGACCATGGGACCAGTGGAGGATTTTAGTCATTTTGTCAACGCCGTCATCGACGAAAAAAGCTTTGATAAAATCAAAAATTATATCGACCAGGCAAAGAAAGACAACAATGCCGAGGTCTGGGTGGGCGGGCATTGCGACAAATCGAAGGGATATTTTATCCAGCCTGCCATTATCGAAGCAAAGGACCCGCGTTATGTGACCATGTGCGAGGAGATTTTCGGACCGGTACTCACGGTATATGTATACGACGAAAAAAAATACCTGGAAACGCTGGAACTGGTGGACAATACCTCCCCCTATGCGCTCACAGGTTCCATCATTGCACAGGACAGGGCTGCCATTGAGCTGGCCACAGACAGACTCCGTCATGCAGCGGGTAATTTTTATATCAACGACAAACCCACCGGCGCGGTGGTAGGACAACAACCTTTTGGAGGCGCCCGTGCCAGCGGCACCAACGACAAGGCCGGGTCCATCCTGAATCTTTATCGCTGGCTGAGTGCCAGGACGATTAAGGAAACTTTTCATCCACCGGTGGACCATCGTTATCCCTTCCAGGCAGAGTCATGATGATAAGGCCTGTGGGATAAAATGGAGGGATCGCGGTTCGGACATTTTCTTATTTTTATACAAAATATCTCACTTGAAGATCATTCTGAACGAACAGCAGTTGGCCCTCACCATACAACGTCTTTCACACCAGGTCCTGGAAAACAGGACCGCGCTCGAACAAACCGCTTTTATCGGCATACAACCCCGGGGCACCCATTTTTCCGACAGGCTGATCAGTGAAGTGAAAAAGCAGGTGCCTGCCGGAAATATCCAGTACGGCAAACTGGACATCACATTCTACCGCGATGATATCCGCCAGGGTCTTCATACACTCAACCGGACCGATATCCCGTTCAGTATCGAAAACAAGGACGTGGTGCTTATCGATGACGTGCTGTATACCGGGCGCACCATCCGCGCTGCACTGGACGCATTGCTGGATTTTGGACGACCCGCAAAAGTGGAGCTCTGTATCCTTATCGATCGCCGGTTTAGCCGCGAATTGCCTATCCAGGCTGACTTTATCGGCAAATCCATTGATTCCATCCTTACACAACGGGTAAAAGTTTGCTGGAAGGAGAAGGATGGAAAGGAAGAAGTGGAATTGTTATGATGCCGGGATCAACGGGGACAGACAGCCGCAGCAACGATGCGCGGTTCCAAGGAACAACACCCAAATCGCGGGCCCGTCTTCTGAAATCCGCTGTACGAGGATTAATTTCATCAATTGGATTTTTGTCCTAATTTCGCTTTTTAATGCAACTCAGTACCAAACATCTACTCGGCATTAAAGATCTCACCGCAGCGGACATCCAGACCATTTTAGACACCGCCACCCAGTTCAAAGAAGTGCTACAACGCCCCATCAAAAAGGTGCCTACCTTACGCGACATCACCATCGTAAACCTGTTTTTCGAAAACTCCACCCGCACCAGGATATCCTTTGAGCTGGCAGAAAAACGTTTGTCGGCCGACGCCATCAATTTCACGGCTTCAGGTTCATCGGTGTCCAAGGGTGAATCGCTGCTGGACACGGTCAATAACATCCTCTCGATGAAGGTAGACATGGTTGTGATGCGCCACAGTGCGAGCGGCGCACCGCATTTCCTCGCGCAGCATATTCCTGCTGCTATCGTGAATGCAGGCGACGGTATCAACGAACATCCCACGCAGGCCCTGTTGGATGCGTTTTCGATCCGCGAAAAACTCGGAAGCCTGGAAGGGAAAAAAGTGGCCATCATCGGCGACATCATGCATTCACGGGTGGCACTGAGCAATATCTACCTGCTGAAAAAAATGGGTGCGGAAGTAACCGTGGCAGGCCCTCCTACCCTTATTCCTCAATACATCCGCGAAGCATTTGATGTGCGTGTGGAATACAACCTGACCCGTGCGCTGGAATGGTGCGATGTGGCCAATGTGCTGCGCATCCAACTCGAGCGACAAAACCAGGTGTTATTTTCTTCGCTGCGCGAATACAGCCTCGCCTATGGCGTCAGTAAGCAGATTCTTGACCGTCTGCCCAGGGAAATAGTCATCATGCATCCCGGACCCATTAACCGGGGGGTAGAACTGAGCAGCGATGCGGCCGACAGCAAACAGTCCATCATCCTGCAGCAGGTGGAAAACGGTGTGGCGGTGAGGATGGCAGTGCTGTATTTGCTGGCCGGTGGCAAAGCGGATCAGAATTGATCCTGCGGAGCCGGGGTCACTGACTTTTATTTTCGTTATTCAAATCCTTAATTTCGTCCGTCATGCAACGCATTGCATTATTCCCCGGCACCTTTGATCCCATCACGATCGGCCACCTGGACATCATCAACCGGTCGCTGCCCTTGTTTGACAAACTCGTGATTGGCATTGGCCGGAATGCAAACAAGGAGCCGATGTTTTCCGAGGATCAGCGTTTGTTGTGGATCAGGGAAATCTATAAAGGCAATCCCAAGGTGGATGCCGTGGTTTATGATGGTCTTACAGTAACTTGTTGCCAGCGCGTCGGCGCTCATTTTATTCTCAGGGGCATCCGGTATG
>DATJYH010000268.1:0-4435 GCA_035499675.1 Puia sp. | reverse complement strand
TGGGTACCGTTGTTACAGGCTTCCCCGGTGCCCCAATGCCAGAACCAGTGCCAGTTATAGTGAACCAGGTTATCTTGATAATCCCTCCTGGGAGCGGGTCCCTGCCACAATTCAAAATCAAGCGTGGAGGGAACCGGTATTTTCTTGCCGTAACCAATGGATTTCCTGTTGTTGGCATACCAGGCTTTTGCAAAATAGGCGTTCCCGATAGCACCTTCCCTTACCTCTTTGGCGGCCTGCATCAGGGTAGGCATGGACCGGCGCTGGTTGCCCATTTGAATGAGCTTACCATATTGGTGATATGCCTTGGCAAGCAGTTCCCCCTCGTAAGGATTTTGTCCGCAGGGCTTTTCCACATACACATGCTTGTTATGTTGAACGCCCAGGATGGCGGCGGGGGTGTGCCAATGGTCAGGCGCTGCTATGATCAGGGCGTCAAAATCCTTTTGGTCAACCAGTTTGCGGATATCCCGGACTACTGCCGGCTTGACGGGTGCGTCTTTGAGGGCATTCAGGCCATGCTGGATGGCTTTTTCTTCTACATCACAGATATAAGCAACGGCTACATTTGACAGTTGTGAATAGCATTTGGCGAGATAAGCACCCCGGCTGTTCACGCCCATCACAGCCACCACGACCTTGTTGCTGGGAGCATTTTTTCCAAAAATCGGAAAGTTGATGATGGTGAGCCCGGCTGATGCCATCGATGCATGCTTGATAAAATCTCTCCTGCGCATAAAAGTCATAATTTATTGAGGGGAAAAGGTAGATAATTCCCACGAGTGAAGCGCGATTTCCCGGTGTATAAATTATTTCACATTCCATATATTTGATGAGGGCCGTAGGGAAGGCCCCGTTGCTGACAAAACACATTCGCGAATGCCTGCCGTAGAACTGGTTCCCCACATCGCGCTGCTTTGCAACCCGCGTGCAGGGAAGGGAAAGGCCCTTGCCCTGTCGCGGCGCATCATGGGAAAGCTTGCTGGTGAAAACCGGAGTTTTTCATTTTTTTCCGACCGCTGGCCTGAACACTTTGACGACTTTAGCAGTGTGTGGCTGGTAGGAGGTGACGGCACTGTTCATTATTTTGTGAATCGTTATCCATTGCTTACGATCCCCGTTGCGTTATTCAAGGGCGGGAGCGGAAACGATTTTGCCTGGAAATTGTACGGCGACATTTCTCCCGGCGAATACCTTGACCTCGCCTTGCAGGGAAACGGGAAGCCGGTAGACGTGGGCATTTGCAACAAAAAATATTTTATCAACGGAGTCGGTATCGGCTTTGACGGGGATGTGGTGAAGAGCATGGGAAAAAGAAAACTGCTCACGGCGGGCTATCTTTCTTACCTCGTTGTAGTCCTTAAAAATATTTTCTTTTTTAAAGAGCGAGAAATGGTCATCGAAGTGGACGGTGTCGTGAAATGCGGAAGATGGTTTATGCTCAGTGTCGCAAATGGATCGCGTTATGGAGGTGGTTTCCTGGTGGCTCCCCAGGCCGACCCGGTTGATGGTTGGTTCGATGTCGTGCTGATGAAGCCCATATCCAGGCTTAAAAGGTTAATTTACCTGCCACGCATGAAAAAAGGCAGGCATCTGTTACTCTCATTTGTGGAAATGGTCCGCGCAAAACATGTAGTCGTCAACGCAGGGGAAGTGGTGCCTGCGCACCTGGACGGTGAACTGATGGAGACCACTCAATTCGAAATAAGGTTTTCGCCACAGACCATGCTGTTTATCTACTGATTTCGTTTGTACACTTCTTTTCCATTGACGATTGTCCGGAGCACCAAAACATCCCGGATTTTTTCCGGGGCGATCTTGAAAAGGTCATCCGACAAAACCACAAAATCTGCCAGCATACCGGCTTTCAACTTACCCACTCTGCCCTCCTGGAAACCCGCATACGCGTTGTTAGCCGTGTAACAGGTAAGTGCCTGCTCCACTGATATTTTTTGTTCGGGGAACCAGCCACCAGGGTTTTTATCGTCCAGGGTTCTCCGGGTCACCGCTGCATAGATGCCTGCAATGGGATCAAGGGGAGCCACCATCCAGTCTGATCCAAAGGTGAGTTTGGCATTGGATGTCAGCAGGCTTTTGAATGCATAAGTGCCTTTTAGCCGGGCACTATCAAGACGCTTGTAAGCCCATTTGCCATCATCAATGGCGTGATAGGGTTGCATCGACGGTATCACTTGCAGGGCCGCAAAACGCGGAATGGCCTGCGGGGTCAGGTGTTGTGCGTGTTCTACCCGGAAGCGCCTGTCGCGGCTGCCATTCCTTTTCTCTGCTTCTTCGTACACGCCCAATATCCAGTCGTTGGCCCTGTCGCCGATGGCGTGATTGGTAACCTGCAGACCGGCGGCATCAGCGCCCAGCACCCATGACCGTAACAAGGAGGTATCCGTCACCTGCAAACCGGTCGAATGTGGCGCATCCAGGTAGGGTTGATAGAACCAGGCCGTCGTGGAGCCGAGGGATCCATCTACAAATCCCTTTAGTCCCCCCCATCGCAATCTGTCATTGCCCCGCCCGTTAACCTTGACAAATGAATCCAGTTTTTGCCAGGTCCGCAATGGCACAAAAGAATAGATCCGGATATCGAGCAGGCCGTGGGCATAAGCTCTTTGATAGGTGGCCAGGTCGTCCCATCCTCCAAAAGAACTCATATCGTGCACCTGGGTGAGTCCGTGTTCCAGCGCATGATGAACGGCCCGCTGGAGCGATTCATCCAATTCTTTGTCTGACAGCGCCGGGATGACACCATACACAAGATCCTTGGCCGCATCTTTCAGGATGCCCGTGGGTTCACCCGTTCGCGGATCCCTCACTATCTCCCCGCCCGGCGGGTTGGGCGTATGTTTGTCAACACCCGCTTTTTGCAAGGCGGCCGTATTGGCCAATGCCATATGCCCGTCATAACGGTCAATGAAAATCGGGTGCCGTCCGCTCACGCTGTCGATCCAATCCTTCCGGGGCAACTCGCCTCCCCAGGCTTCATGATCCCAGTTGCCACCGCGGACCCAACGGTCATCTGTAACCGAATCTACATAGGCCTTCACGGACGAAATAAAGGCAGCCTTTGTGCGCACGTTGCGCAGGTTGATGCTGGCCAGGTTGAAGCCACCATCCAGGAAATGGGTATGGTTGTCGATAAAACCAGGAACCAGCATCCGGCCATCCAGGTCCACGACTTCCGTCTGGCTGCCCTTATAGGGCTTGTAATCCAGCCCCACGTACAGGATACTACTGTCCTTAATGGCAATGCAAGTGGCCCAGGGGTTGGCCGTATCACCAGTCCATATTTTTGCGTTTACATAAATGCGGTCGGCCGTGGGGTGTTGCGTGCAGGATAACAGCAGGAGTATGAAGAGGGAAGATAGCAGCGTGCGGTCTCTCATGATGCAGTTCATTTTGTCCACCAAAAATAAGCATCGTTGCCGATCTTGCCGGAGCGTTTATTTTTTTGTTTTGAGCATGGCCTGTTCCAGGCGGGCGTCTCTTTTATAAATGTCGTCGCGGAAATTCAGGTTGCCCTGCCGGTCAACCCATGCAGTGAGGTAGGCGATAAAAACAGGCACCGGGGAGGTAAGGGTTACGTACTTTTCTTTGCCGCTGTGCATGGCGGCATCGACCGCAGCTTCCGTCCAACCGGGTTGTTTTCTCAGGAGATACAGGGCCAGTTTCCTGGGTTCCGCCACCCGTATACAACCATGACTGAAGGCCCTTGTCTCCTCGTTGAAAAGGTTCTTTGCGGGGGAATCATGCAGGTAGATATTGTAACTATTGGGGAAAAGGAATTTCACCAGGCCCAGCGAATTCTGCGGACCGGGTTTTTGACGGATGCCATTTCCGTTCCATTCCATATTGTTCCGCCGGAGGTAATCAGGGTCTTTGCGGATGGCGGGCAGCACTTCATTCTTCAGGATGTCCGGAGGCACATTCCAGTATGGGCTGAACACAACGTACCTGAGGTCGCCATTGAAGATAACGGTCTTGTGCATGGCTTTTCCCACCACCACCTTCATGGTAAAGACCAGGGAGTCATGTTCATAGGCGAAGAGCTGGAAAGCGGGAATGTTTACGATGATGTAGTCGTTTTGAACAGAAACCGGCACCCAGCGGCTTCGCTCCATGTTCAGTAGTATTTTACGTATATAGGTCTCCGGTAGTTGATTGATCCGGGCGATGGTGGCCTTGCCGAGTCGACCGTCTTCCTTCAGGCCGGCCCGGTTTTGAAAATGCTTTACCGCCATTTCCATAACACTGTCAAATCGGGGGCTGTTGCCGGGTACCGCCAGGTCTCCCAGCAGAAATAATTTTTCACGGACGGCGGCAATGACGGCCGACGAGTCATTTCTTTCGTACACCGGGCGATCGGGTTTAACCGGTTTCCAGTTGTTTTTTGCTGCAAGTTCTTTGTATCGCTGCAGGTAGT
>DATJYH010000267.1:0-4651 GCA_035499675.1 Puia sp. | reverse complement strand
TGCACCAGGATCCGCGTATGGTTCCATTCACCGGCTGGTTTTGAGACCAACTGCTGCGGGGGATGCATCGCATAGTCGGCCCCGCTTTTCTGCCAATCTTCCAGTTTTCCCTTGTACCCGCGATCATCGATCAACTGGTATTCGGGCCCTGTTTCATAGGAACCTGCATGCGTTTCCAGGACATGGTACAATACGCCGCTGTTCGCTCCGGTGGATACTTTCCAGTCCAGTTGCAGGTCGAAACTTGCGTATTGATCCACCGTCAGCAGGTCGGCGTGCTGTTTAACGCCCTCCTGTTTACAATGCAGTTCGCCGTTAGCAACCTCCCAACTATCCTGGGGTTTGTTTTGATAGGTACGCCAGCCGTTGCTGGTCTTTCCATCAAAAAGAAGTTTCCAGCCTTCCTTTTTTTCCTGGGCTGTCAGCGTATTCATATCGGTTTGAAAAGGAGTGGTGGCCGGTCTATAAAATGAAAACAGCAACAGAACACCGGCCGTCAAAACAATAAAAGGCAATTTCATGGTCATGATACAAATTTTATGAAATGAGTTGTAAACTTACAGGATCCCATTTAATACTTTTTTCCTGGAAATAGCTGTCGTTGCAAAGCAGGGCGGGGGCTGCCGCCCGGTATCCAAACAATGCATTTTCCACAACAGGTTTGCCGGTACGTATGGACTGGATCCAGTTGTGGTGATGGTCAAAATGCGCGCCTTTATAACCGGTCTCTGCCTTAAAAACTACCGCATCGGGGTCAAGCATCTTTTTCCGATCATACGCAAAGGGATCGGGCTTGTCCTTCATGAGCGCGGGACCATCCGCATCAGGCGGATAGGATTTGTTTTTTGTAAGTGTCACTTTGTCCCACTCAACAATCATCGACCCTTCGTTGCCCACCAGTCGCAGGTAGGTATTTTCCGCCGTCCCATCTACAAAATTAACCCTGAGCGATAGGTTGAATGCAGGATGTTTTTCTGTATGCGGGTAGTCGAACATACCCAATAACACATCGGGCACTTCCCGCCCGTCTTTCCAGTATCTCAATCCTCCTGTGGCCATTACTTTATTTGGCCCTGTGGAACTGACGATAAAATGGAGGCTGGAAAACAGGTGTACAAACAAATCTCCTGAAACACCCGTACCATAGTCCCGATAACAGCGCCAGCGAAAAAACCGCCTGACATCAAAGGGCCGGTCGGGATAGCTTTTCAAAAAAGTTTTCCAATCAACGGTCTGCAAAGAAGCATCGGCAGGAATCGGGTATTCCCAGGCTCCCGAGGGAGAGTTCCGGGCCCAGAATCCTTCTGCATAATTGAGCTGCCCAATGGCGCCGGATTCATACAATTGCTTTGCTTTTTCATTCCCTAGTGAACTCATGCCCTGGCTCCCAACCTGGAAAACAGCCTTGTTTTTATCCTGCGTGTTAATAACGGCCCGGCCTTCGGTAATATCGTGCACCATGGGCTTTTCGCAGTATACTGCCTTGCCGTTGTTCATAGCATCTATCGAAATATCCCGGTGCCAGTGATCAGGGGTGGCAATGATCACCGCGTCGATATCTTTTCTTGACAGGATCTCACGATAATCCCGCGTGGTAAAAATGTCATTCCCGAATTTTTTCCTGGCTGCTTCCAACCTCCCGGTATAGAGATCACATACAGCCACCAGTTTTACGCCGGGCACAGTAATACAGGTATCCGCGTCTGCATTGCCCATGCCACCGGCACCGATGAGGGCAACCTGCACCTGGTCGTTAGGGCAATAGCTGGAGTCCCTGCTTAACAAATGGTACTTTTCTCCGCCGGCTGCCCGTATCCATTCGGGCGCCAGGGCTCCTGCCAGTACTGCCCTGGCCGATTTGCGAATAAATTTCCTGCGTGATGATTCCGGGGGAAGATTGCTCATGATCCTGTTTTTAGCGGTTCTTCATAAAGTGTAAAACAGAAAGATAATGTAAAAAAAGATTCCGTCTTTTGAAGATCCTCAAAAATTGCGGCGAACCCGCAATGCTGCCCGTTCTTATTGTATTAACGCTGTTTTAAATCTGCGTTTTTATACGGGCAATCGCCGTTTTGTTTTTGAGTTATCAATCTTTGCGCTGTAAATTTGTTCTCCGTCCGTGAAGTGGGTCAACCATTTTCATCAAACATTAAAAACAATAGTTATGGCATTTACACTACCTGCGTTGCCTTATGCACATGCTGCATTGGAACCGCATATCGACACATTGACGATGCAGATACACCACGGTAAACACCACCAGGCATATGTTGACAATCTGAATAAAGCCATCGCCGGAACCCCCAACGAAAATAAATCCCTGGAGGAACTGGTTCGCCAGGCGGGTGCCATCAGTCCCGCTGTCCGCAATAACGGTGGAGGTCATTGGAACCACAGTTTTTTCTGGGAAAGCCTGGCGCCCGGCGCCGGTGGCGCGCCCAAGGGCAAACTGGCCGAATCCATCACCGCCGAATTCGGGTCTTTTGATGCTTTTAAGGAAAAATTTGCGCAGGCCGGCATGACCCGTTTTGGAAGTGGCTGGGCCTGGCTGGTAGAGCAGGATGGTAAGCTGCTGATCTCCTCTACACCCAACCAGGACAACCCGCTCATGGATGTTGCCGAAGTAAAAGGTACCCCGATCCTGGGCGTGGATGTGTGGGAACATGCCTATTACCTGAAATATCAAAACCGGCGTGCTGACTACCTGGCTGCGTTTTGGAACGTGGTCAACTGGGACGAAATCAGCAAGAGATATGAAGCCGCATTATAATTTGAAATAAAAAAAATTGTGTTACTTGCAATCCCGGTATCCATTACCGGGATTTTTTTTAAAGAAAAACGCGATATGAAACATTTCCTTTTCGTTTTACTGGCTGCATCGGCACTCGGTGCCTGCTCGGGCCACAGCAAAAAAATATTGGTTTATGCGAGCAGCGATATCCAGGTCGACAATACACAAAAAAACATCACGGTTACTGATGGTAGTACCCAGCAGGAGAAAGAACTGGAATTCAGCGGCAGTGACCCGGTACAGCTCAACATACAGTCCCCCGCCGGGAAATATACCCTGGAAGCCAGCGGGGACGGCTATTTCATCGCCAACCTGAAAATGGATACGGTGGTGGGAAGCCTGCAACATGTGGGCACCGATAACGGCAACAGCAAAATAACGCAGGACCAGTTGAAGCGAATGATCGACAGCCTGGAACAACTCACCATGGGGAAAAACATTACGCCTGCCAACAAAAATTATTTTATTCCGCCAGGGAAAATTGTAAAGATCAGCGACAATAATAAGCTGAAAGTATTTGGCCCCTATGTCAAAATTCCGGCCGCCTTTGATGCAAGCAGCTTCCCGGAAGTATATAAATTTTACACCATTAAGGAAGTGAGGGAGATCATGGATAAATTGCCCGCCATGACAAAATTTCCAGGCGCTAATTGACCGGAATGTTCAACCCGGATTTCAAGCAAACGGTTTTCCGCAGAATGGCTATGGAACGGGGTCATAACCATGACCTCCCCCGGGATGACAACGGCTGATCCTTTTCAGGGCCAGCCAGCCTCCTTTAAAAAGGCCATATTTGCGCAAAGCTTCCATCGCGTACTGGGAACAGCTGGGAACAAAACGACAGTTGGGTCCCAACCAGGGGGAAATGATCCACTGGTAGAGTTTGATGAGTGCCATAAAGGGCAGACTAAGTATGCGAAGGATTGTTTTCATCGGCAATACGCGAAAGCTTTTGGATGATGGTTGTTATTTTTCCATATGCCTGGTCGTACAGTGGCAGCTCTTTTCCATTGTAAATAAGAAAAACAGCCAGTCGCTGCTGTTGGTTTACCAGTTTTTCCTCCAGTCCTTTTTTTTGCAGCCTCCACGCCTCTCTTGACAGCCGCTTGATCCTGTTTCGGTCCACTGCTCTTTTGAAATACCTGCCGCTTGCTCCAAACCCTGCCTGCAGAGCAAACGGGTGGTCCGTAAACAGGTAAAACACCCGGAATGGATACTGCGTAAAATGTCCCCCCTTACTAAAGATGGCCTCAATAAGCTTCCGGCTTTTCAGCCGTTCATGTTTGCCGAGCGTGAAGCGGGTGCTGATGGTTATTCGTTTTTACAAAAATAAATAGCTCCGGCCGAAGTCCGGAGCTATATTCAGTTGTATAAGTGCTTTTCAAGTCCCGGTTGGCCATGCCTGGCACAGTCCGGGAAAGGGGATTATTTCAGTTTTGATTCGTCAGAAACCGTCAGTTTCTTACGACCCTTTTTCCTACGGCTGGCCAATACTTTCCGGCCATTGGCGGTCTGCATACGTTTACGAAAACCGTGTACCGTTTTCCGGCGGCGCCTGTGTGGTTGAAATGTACGTTTCATTGTCGTGTTTTTTACCCGTTCTGAATAGTTACCGCCCGGGGCGGTACCGATGTTTTTCCCGGTTACGGGTCACCATACCCGGAACCTGTGAAAGGGACGGCAAAGGTAAGGTAAATCAGCTTCCCGGCAATGAAAAAATCTGTATTAAATTCAATACCCTACGGAAAAGAAGCCCTGTGTAAGTTGCACTGCAGGGGCCACTCCTGACAGGTCAACCGCCGTAAACTGGAAGGTTCCCCTTACCCTGCGGGCGGTGGCATCATTGCTGGTGATCGTCAG
>DATJYH010000266.1:0-12547 GCA_035499675.1 Puia sp. | reverse complement strand
CAGAGTGGCCGGACAACCAGGGCAGGACGGATAACCTGCTGCTGACTCCTCAGTCAGTGTTCAGCGCGGATTTTAAGGCCGGGTTGCTCCAGGGCGTGGAGACGCTCGCATCCAGTTTGCCTGTTATCCAGATCAGGGACGATGGACAACAGGTAAACACCGGGATACAAGCCTTCCTGGCGATCCCGTATTATGCATGGGCCAACCGTGGCCAGGGTGAGATGAATATATGGTTACCTTCGGTGATCAGGAGCGTGGACCTCATTTCGAAGTGATGGATGGGTGGACCGCCGATCATTTGCAGGAACATCAGGCAATATACCGCCGGGTCGTCTTCGTGGTGAACAATGCCTGATCTTTCTTGTTGTACCACAGGAAAATCGTCTATTTGTTAAATTATATGAAGGGTTGACCCTAATTTGGCCGACTCCTTATTTTTATCCCGCTTATGAATTTCACGGCTACCCGCTTAGCATACCAGCATACCGGATATTTCTCGAAAATCGTGGTTGATTACCTGGATGGCGCGTCGTCCCTGCGACCCTTTTATAAGCATCCGGTGTCATGGGATGGTGCTGCTGCGGCCATCGGCGCGAGAAAAAAATTTCCTACCGACCGGAACCTGCTCGTAAATACGCTGCGCAGCCAGTATGACGGGATCCCGTTGAGCCCCGCTGTTTCCATGAACATGCAGCTGCTCCTGAAGGAAAATTGTTTTACCGTTACCACCGCGCATCAGCCGGCCATTTTTACGGGCTCCCTGTATTTCATATATAAAATATTGCACGTGGTCAGGCTGGCTGATCAACTGGCCAGGAGATTCCCCCAGGAACATTTTGTGCCGGTATTTTATATGGGCAGCGAAGATGCAGACCTCGAGGAATTGGGGAAGATATACCTCGACAAGCAGCCGGTTGTGTGGGATACACGGCAGACGGGTGCCGTGGGCAGGATGAAGACCCGGGGACTTGAAAAAATCATCGCCCGTATTGAAGGGGAGTTTTCAGTTCAGCCCTTTGGCGCCGAGTTGGTTGCTCTCCTGAAGGATTGCTATCTTAAAAGCGATAACGTACAGGAAGCTACTTTCAAACTTTTGAATGCCTTGTTTGCATCCTATGGCCTCCTGGTGCTGATCCCCGATCAGCCGGCGTTGAAAAAAGCCATGATCCCTGTTTTTGAAGACGATTTATTCCGGCAGATACCTTCTGAAATTGTTGAAGAAACCATCGAGTCCATGTCACGGGAATACAAGGTGCAGGCCAATCCCAGGGCAATCAATCTTTTTTATCTCAAGGACGATCTGCGTGGAAGGATTGAAAAGCAGGAGGATCATTTCCTGGTGCATGAATCCCCGCTAAAATTTACCGTGGAGCAGATGAGGAAGGAATTGTATGAGCACCCCGAACGGTTTAGCCCGAATGTCATCCTTCGCGGTTTATTACAGGAAACCGTTTTGCCCAACATTGCTTTTGTAGGAGGCGGCGGTGAAACGGCTTATTGGCTTGAACTCAAAAATCTCTTTGAGCACTACCATGTGCCCTTTCCCCTGCTGGTATTACGTAATTCCTTCCTGTTGATTGAAAAAAAATGGATGGAAAAACTGGAAAGAACGGGATTGTCAGCCGCGGATATTTTCCGGCCTGCCGAGGAATTGCTGAACGACATGGTGCGGAAGGAATCGCAGCGGCAACTGGACCTGACCCGCGAGATTGGTGATGCCTATAACTATTACGAGCATGTGAGAGCCATCTCCGCCTCCGTGGACCCAACGCTGTCGCAACATGTGGAAGCCCTGCAGGCACGCGCCCTCAAGCCCCTGAAAGAGCTCGAGAAAAAATTGCTCAAGGCGGAGAAAAGAAAGTTTGAAGAGCAACGGCGTTTACTGGAAACTGTTAAATCAGAACTTTTCCCGCTCAATAATCTGCAGGAGCGCGTGGATAATTTCCTGCCTTACTACGCCAGCTGGGGTAAGGCCTTCTGCGAGCTCATCTATAAACATTCCCTCGCCCTGGAGCAACAATTCGTTGTGCTGGAAGAGCAGGGGTGACCAAGCCACTCGATCGCCCGGGGAAAGATTTCTATGCTTTGCCGGCTCAGTACTGGCGGAAGCTCTGGCCAATAAATTGTAGTGCATCGGTGATGCCTGTACGCCAGTAGGTCCAGTTGTGGGTGCCATCCCTGACCCTGAACTCGTGGGGTACTTTTTTCCCCGTCAGCGCGATATGGAGGAGGCAGTTGCCTTTGGTCAGGAAGTCGTCATCGCCGCAATCGATCCAATAACGTACTTTCTTAAGATCGTCAGCAGATTTGGATTCCACTATTTTTAAGATTGAATTGTCGTACCAGTGCTGGTTGAGCCGGTCTTTGCCCCTGAGCCCCTGGCCCATGGGACGACCCATCACATTATCGAAGCTGAGGTCATCCATTGCCGCAAGGTCTTCGTCCGCAAAAACGGCCGCGCTCAGTGCTGCTGCGGCCGCAAAGAGTTCGGGATATTTCAGGGAGTAAATCAGGGTGCCGTAGCCTCCCATCGACAGGCCGGCAACGCCCCTGTATCTTTTCTGCGCCCTGATGCGGAATGATTTTTCCACCGCGGGCATGAATTCTTTGATAAAAAAATCCTCGTATTTCTCTTTGCCGTCCAGCGAATTAATGTACCAGCTGGTATCTGCATTTGGCATCACGATGATCATCGGGGGAATGCTGCCATCGGCAATGGCTTTATCGGCATAACGGTTGACTTCACCAAACTGGAGCCAGCCGGTATTGTCGTCGGTATAGCCGTGCAGCAGGTAAACCACCGGGTAACTGCGCTGGGATAATTCATAATCCGGAGGAAGATAGATCGTATAGTGCACGTCTTTGCCGAGTATGCTGCTCCGGACATTATTTTGTTCGATCACTTTTCCCATTTGTTGTGAAAAACCTGGTAGGAAAAAGCAGAGAAGCACCGACCATGACAGCGTTTTTTTGACGAGGGAGATTGTACGCATGATGTTTGTTTCAGGCGATAAATGTAACGAAGGGATTTGAATCGGCCCGCCGTATATTTAGTGAGAAACCCATTTGAGTCCTGCGATGGAACCAATCAGCGCACATATGAAAAACAGTCGCCAGAAATCTGTCGGTTCCTTGAAAAAAATGATGCCGATGATGGCCGTCCCCACGGCCCCAATACCCGTCCACACCGCATAGGCAGTTCCCATGGGTAGGGTCTGCGTGGCCCGGTACAGGAGGTACATGCTGAGCGTGAGGCTTATAAAAAAACCTGCGATCCAAGTTGCATAAGCGGTGCCGGTAGCGTCCCTTGCCTTGGCGAGACAGGTCGTAAAACCTACTTCAAACAAACCCGCGATAATCAGGATAAGCCAGTTCATATTGGTTGTATTGGTCGGGAATAAACAGCTGTTTGTTTCACACGCCGAATTGGGTCATGTGATGATCGAGATGTTTGTACTGGGAGCTGGCCCATTGTTGCGGGGTAAGCTTTCCAAAGAAAGGGTGAGGATGTTGGGTGCAGCCCGCTTCACCGCCAGCAAAGAACTCATCGATCAGTTGCAATAGTCTTTTCTTTTCAGCGTCAAAGTCGCGCTGACCGGTGATGATAAAATTTTTATCGGTAGGACTGTTTTTGGGAAAAGGTTTTGGACCGACGAAGCGCGGTTTTGCCAGCGGACCCAGTATTCTTCCGAGCAGGCTCCGGGGAGAAGATTTCTTACCGGTAGCCAGTTCCAATGGTACGCAGCAGTGAGCCAGCATTTGAGCGGGCTCCATTTTACCCCATTGTCTTTTTGCGGTGGACGACAATTGGTTGATCCTGTTCTTTAATTCCTGAACATCGGAGGCGTTGAATAGATTTTTCATTTGGCTGGTTTTTGTATATGATGTCCGGGTTTAGATTACAGTCAGCAGATGACAGTTGACAGACGCTGTTGACCGTCAACTTTTCTTTTTCATTTCCTCACATCCACACAAAAGGATCCCCGGATGCAATATGCGTCACTTTTATCTCCGGCACTTTGGGTTGAAGCCAGTCCTGCAGCCATAGCATGCCCGGTTCTTCACTGACGGCATGGCCAAGGATCACCAGTGCTGTTTTTGATCCGAATTGCCTGGCATCCCGGATGTATTCCGCCGTCTCCCACTCATGCACTTCACCCACGATCAACACATCCGGTTTTTCCTTTTCCACATAAGAGATTTGTACCTGTCCGCCTGCCGCACCCGGGAGCAATACCAGTTTGGAGCAGCGTTGATCCAGGTCGCCGATGATGCGGACATGCCGGATCTGTAAAGAGCTTTTCAGCTGGTTAACCAGCTCGCCGAGTGAAGTCGTTGGTATGTTCAGCACAGCGCTGTCGGCCTGGGCATAGGACAACCAACCGGCAGATTTTAAAACGCCATAGCGAATCCCATCGGGCTTATGGCTATGCCAATAATCGTGAAAGCGCCAAACGGCTATTCCGTATTTTGCGAGCAATGCCTGTTTTTGTTTCACCACCTCATTTTGCCCTGCCCAATTGGGGTCGTCTGTATGATTATAGAAAGTTGGTTCATGTGCGATGATAAAATTAGCCTTGAGCTTCGCAGCCTCTTCAATCACCGGGATGGTTGCGAACATGGTGCTAACGATACCGGTTACCTGCTGATCAGCCTGGCCACTTTTCAGGGTGTCCACCGTTTGTTTGAAAGGGGCACCGGGAATTTCACGGAGAATGATATTGATCACATCCTGCACGCTATAGACAGTGCCGGCGGAAAAAAAAGCGGCGGCGTGTTCAACCGGGGGAATGGTACTGAGGACAGTGAGACCTCCGGCTTTCAGCGCGGAACCGATAAATAGTCTTCGGTTCAGCAAACTTTCCTGCCCTGGTACAGACTTTGGCGAGTTGGACATGGGGATAAATTGTTGACTAAAAATAATGATTTCATACCTGCAAAAAAAAGCAGTTCGTGAGAACTGCTGCATAACATCATTGGGCGGGTTCGCCGGAATTATTTTAGTTGTTGTTCTTGAAATCGCCGCGTTTCCAGGCCTGGATGAAGTCAGCCCATGCAAGCGGGTTAAATATATTTTGTGGCGGCGCCTGTCCCTGGTAGTAATAGCGGGTGGCGCCTTGTTTCAGGTAATAGTTAGCAGCTTCTTTGGCATCGGCGGGAAGTCCCCTTGCCAACATTCTGCGTGTAGCGGCATCCGTATTTTGCCGGGCAATTTCAATTTCGTCGTCGGGCACCTTCGTGTTCACAAAATCTCTTTCAAACTGTGCACGGGTCGGTCTGGGCTTGATGATGGTGGCAGGTAGGAACTGTGCATCCTGTACCATCAGCTTGAGCATGGTATATTGATTTCCTTCCAGGGTCCTGGGTATCTCCACGAGCTCGGGTTTGTAACCAATGCTTGTAAACTCAATTTTGTCCCCCTTCATTACCACGATGGAAAATACCCCCTGGTCGTTGGAAATGGTACCCCTGTTCTGTCCTTTTACGACGATACTTACGGCTGGGATTCCCTTCAGGCTATCTGCCGTCATCACAATTCCATAGAATTGTACAACGGAATCCTTCAACTGGTCGAACTGAGCATTTGCTACAAAAGGAAAGGACAATATACACAAGTACAGTACAATTTTTTTCATCAGGTCAACTTTTGGTTCTGTGACGGGCCCTTGTTGCGACATTCTCTTCATCGTAGGTAAATCTGTATAGCGCATACCGCCCTTCATATACTTATTACAAGGCATTCAACCTGCTGAAAAGGGTTCATACCTGGCAAGCAAACACCACAACAATTTGTTTTTTTCCCGGTCGTCTCAAAATTAAACTTTAAACTTTAAATGTTAAACAAAGTAAGCCGGGCATTGGTTAATTTTGCCTCAAAATAATGGTTTTAACAAAATATTGCGCATGACAAAGGAAAAAGTTCTGGAGGCCCTTGGCACTGTACAGGAGCCCGACCTCGGGAAGGATATCGTTACATTGGATATGGTCAAGGACCTGGTGGTGGAAGGCAAGTATGTTTCGTTTACTGTCATATTGACTACACCCGCCTGCCCGCTGAAGGATCAGATCAAGAACGCCTGCACCACGGCCATCAGGTCGCTTGTTGACAAGGACGCGACAGTGAATATAAAATTTACGGCTGACACCAGTTCCAACCGGAAGGACCCGTATACCGTATTGCCAAAGGTAAAGAATATCATTGCGGTGGTCAGCGGAAAAGGCGGTGTTGGCAAAAGTACAGTAGCTGCCAATTTTGCGTTGGCCCTGGCGGGTAATGGTGCACGCGTGGGTTTGATGGACGCGGATATTTATGGCCCGAGTGTTCCAATCATGTTTGGTGTTCGTGGTGAGCGTCCTAAAATGATGAATGTGGGTGAAAAGGGCATGATCGTTCCATTGGAGAGATATGGCATCAAACTGATGAGCATCGGCCTGCTGGTGGACGAAAAGAATGCCGTGGTATGGAGGGGGCCGATGGCCAGCAGCGCCATCCGCCAGTTTGTGACGGATGTGTACTGGGATGAGTTGGATTACCTGGTGATTGATATGCCGCCGGGAACAGGCGATATCCATCTTACCTTGCTGCAGACCGTACCGGTAACCGGTGTGATCGTGGTGAGTACTCCACAGGATGTAGCCCTGGCAGATGCCAAAAAGGCGATCGCCATGTTTGGACAGGCCCAATTAAAAGTACCCGTGATTGGCCTGGTGGAGAATATGAGTTACTTCACACCCGCAGAATTGCCGGATCATAAATATTATATTTTCGGAAGAGACGGCGGTAAAAAACTGGCAGACGAATACGATATCCCCTTCCTGGGCCAGATACCGCTGGTGCAACGGATCCGGGAAGGCGGCGATGAAGGAATCCCGGTGATGGTCAGCGATGACAATATTTCGAAAAAAGCGTTTTCTCTTTTCGCTGGCAATGCAGCCAGGAGCATCGCGATGCTTAACGTAAATATCGACGCCGAAAAAGTGGCGGAAACAGTTGCCTGAACGCGTTTGTAAAAAGTTGTATTTTTCCTTTTTGATATTTTATGTACGACATTTCATACTTCAAAGCATCGGGCCAGGAAGAAGTGATGGCGTTTATGCGCGCGCACCCTTTTATCATATTATGCGGGGCTGATAATACGGGTCAGCCCGTGGCCACCCATGTCCCGGTTTTGCTGGAGCAACGGGGTGACAAGTTGTTCCTGCTCGCCCATGTCATGAAGAAGCAGGGACATACCAGGGCCTTCCAGGAAAATCCGCAGGTGTTGGCTGTGTTTTATGGACCTCACACCTATGTCAGTGCCAGCTGGTACGAGCATCAACAGGTGGCCAGTACCTGGAATTACCAGGCTGTGCATGTAAAAGGGAAACTGCGTTTTTTAGAAGAAGACGGGCTGCGAAACATATTAACTCGATTGACGGAGACATTTGAAAACAATCCTCATTCCCCTTCACTGGTTCAGCGGATGGACGATGCCTATGTACGAAAAATGATGGAAGCCATCATCGCTTTTGAAATTGAAGTGCAGTCGGTCGATCATGTTTTCAAACTCAGCCAGAACCGCGACGAAAAATCCTATCAGAACATCATCGGCCAGCTCCGGGAACAGGGGGGGGATGCCGGTGCGGTAGCGGACGAAATGACGAGGAGACTGGACAGTTGACAGACCTAAGATTGGCAGGGTAGAAAGATCTTTACCCGCATCCCGAATCTCGCATCCCGTGGCCCGACTATCGACTCGCGACTCCCGGCTCATTTCACTAGCTTTGCGCCAAATTATCGGCATGACAAGATCCCAGCTTGTTGAACAGATCCGTAAAAAAGGTTCCTATCTCTGCGTTGGCCTCGATAGTGATGTCAGCAAGATTCCTGCCCATCTCCGGTCGCTGCCGGACCCGGTTTTTGAATTCAACCGGAGCATCATTGATTCCACACGGGATTGCTGCGTGGCTTACAAGATCAACACTGCTTTCTACGAATCTCAGGGTGCCAAAGGCTGGGAGATCATGCAAAGGACCGTCGAATATATTCCTTCCACGCATTTCAAAATAGCCGACGCAAAGCGGGGTGATATCGGCAACACGTCTTCGCACTATGCCCGGGCCTTTTTTGAAACGATGAATTTCGACGCTGTTACGGTGGCGCCCTATATGGGGGAGGACAGCATCCGCCCCTTCCTGGAATACCCGGGCAAGTGGACCATTGTGTTGGGGCTTACCTCCAATCCCGGCGCGCATGACTTTGAGCTATTGCCTGCGGGAAACGGGTACCTGTATGAGACTGTCATTTCAAAAATATCACAGTGGGGGACACCCGAAAATATGATGTGGGTAATTGGAGCCACCCGGCCGGAATGGTTCGAAAAAATCCGGATGCTGGCACCCGGCTATTTTTACCTCGTGCCAGGCGTAGGGGAACAGGGCGGACAACTCCGGGATATTTCCCTAAAAGCAATGACGGCGGATATTGGGATACTGGTGAATGTGAGTCGATCCATCATATATGCCGCCGGAGGGGAAGATTTCGCAGAAGCCGCAGCCAGTGCGGCTTCTGGTTATCAACGGGATATGACGGCGTACATTCAGCCGGTTAGGTGAACAATGTGAAATGCAAGGTCCGAATTTCACGAAGTATTCCAGGAAGAAAGACGACGGATGACCGTTGACAGAACTCTATTCATGATGGTTGACAACAGTCAGCCCGCATCCCGTATCTCGCATCCCATGACCCGACTATCGACTCCCGGCTCCCGGCTCCCGACTCGCAACTCCCTCTATCGTTTCATAAAACCGGTATACATCTTCAAAAGAATTATACATGGGCGCAGGTGCCACGCGTATGACGCCTGGTTCACGATAATCCACGATGATCCCGGACTCCGTCATCTTTTGATGGACAAGTCTTCCGTTTTCCCTGAAATAAAGCGATAGTTGAGCGCCTCTGCCGGCCGGATCGCGGGGAGTAATTATCTCGAAGGGATTCTGATCATTTTGTTGCAGCAGGTATTCCAGGTAGCCTGTCAATGCCACGCTTTTGGAGCGTATGGCTTCCATATTTGTCTGATCAAAAAGCTCCAGTGAGGCTTTTAATCCCACCATGTTAAAAACCTGGGCAGTGCTGATGTTCCATCCGCTGGCATCGGGTTTGGGTATGAATCCCTTTTCCATGAGAAACCTCGTTTTTTCGTCGTTGCCCCACCAGCCTCCCATCCGGGGTTGGTTGATTTGCCCGGCATGTTTTTCGTGAATGTATACGCCACCCACGGCGCCCGGCCCCGCGTTCAGATACTTATAGGAACACCACACGGCGAAATCAACGCCCCAGTCGTGCAGCTGCAGGGGCACATTCCCAATGGCATGGGCCAGGTCAAAGCCGGCGATAGCACCCGCCTTTTGTGCGGCCCTGGTGATCCCCTGTATATCGAAGAACTGCCCGCTGTAATAGTTGATGCCCCCCAATAACACCATCGCCAGGGAGTCGCCGTGTTGTTCGATGGCGGCAATAACATCTTCCCCACGGATGGTTTTTTCGTTCACTCCTGGATGAACTTCAATTATGGCTTTACCAGGATCAAAACCATGAAAGGCCGCCTGTGTTTCCAGCGCGTATTGATCAGAAGGGAAGGCGCCGGCTTCCATGATGATCTTAAATCTTTTGGTGGTAGGGCGATAGAATGACAAGAGCATGAGATGCAGGTTTACGGTGAGGGTATTCATCACCGTTACCTCCTGTTCCGTACAGCCTGCGATCCGCGAAAGCGGCCGGTTAAAAAGATGCTGGTAAAAGAGCCAGGGGTTTTTTGCACGGGTATAGCCGTTAACGGCCAGGTTGCGCCAGTCGGCCAACTCCTGCTCCAGCATGCCTGCCAGGTTCCTGGGCTGGAGCCCGAGCGAATTGCCGCAGAAATAAATGGCCCCGGCATCGCCAAATGGCGGGAAGTAAAAAGAATCCCTGAATTTCCGCAACGGGTCCCGGGCGTCCCGATCGCGGGCAAACGACAGGCTGGGGGAGAAGGAAGGCTCCATCCGGTATAATTTAGACCGGTGAAGATAAGCGTATGCCTGAAAACGAAAAAGACAACCCGCTGGAGTTGCCTTTTCGTACCATTCAAACGGGGCTGTATTTATTGGGATGAAATGCTCGTGTTCTTTTTGGAATGTTTTTTTTGGGATTTTTCATCGTCGTCTCCCTCATCATCCGATGATTTATCGCCAGCGTCGGTAAGGCGTACTTTTCCGAAACTGCTCTTTATTTTGATTTTTGCCTTGCCGTCGCCGGCCTTGCCGGAAAAGTCCTTGTCGAAGCGGGGGCCGTACTGGTCATCGTCATCCCCGGACTCCCGGATATCATAATCCGTCCTGTTTACAAAATTGCCAAAGCTGGTATGGACGTCGAAGCTGGCCGAAAGCCCCTTACCGACCATCATTTTCACCGTGGAGTAAGATTCCAGTACCGTGAGTTCCCGGACGTTGTTGTCTACACCGAATTGCACATCGCCGGAGAATTCACATTTCAGTTTCACACTGCCCGCAACATTGGCTATATGCGATTTGCTGTTGAATTTAAAACTGATGTTTCCGTTGTTCACGGGGCCAATATCGGCGGTGCCGAATTCCACATCAATTTCGTCCACATTGTCCAGCTTACCTGCGGTGAGGCTTCCGAATTTGCTGGTCAGGTTCACCTCACCCTTCATATCGGGAACGGTCGTTTTTCCGAAACTGTTTTCCAGCCTCAGGCGGTTGACGGCGGGCATATGTACCTGGTAGTCGATATAGAATCTCCGGTCATCGCCGTAGTCCTCGTTCTTGTGTTTTTTCCCATTGTTGTTATTGATATCGCCCACATCGGTCTTGAATGAAATGAGGCCACCCGACTGCTGGTCTGACACCTGGATCTTATCCAGCATCTCCTGGGCTTTCTGGTCAGAATTGGCCTTCGCGCCGATTTCGATGTCCACCTGTATCACGTTCTTGTCCCAGGTGCTGATCACCACATCGCCAAAAGAGTTTTCGATGGATAGTTTATCATTCGAGGTAACATTGTAGGTTTTACTGATGTTCTTTTTCTTCTCAATATCATCCCCGTTGGCGGCGAGGCCCAGTACGGGCAGATATAGGAGGGCAAGAAACAAAAAGGTACTAAACGGATTTGTATGCTTTTTCATACGCTGATTTTTTTGAATGATTGATTTGTTTGATGATCTCGAGCTGATGATTCAATAAATCCATCTGGAGTTGCAGGTTCCGGATCATGGCTTCCAACAGCTGTTCCCGATTGGGGTTGACGTCCAGTTCTTTTTTCAGGGAACGGTATACGCTGTCGAGTTTATTGACATCGCCCGCAAATTGTTTATAGAGCAGGGGTTCGTCCTTTTCTATTTTCTTTAATTCTTTTTGTTTTAGCTCCACAATTTTAGCATAGTGGTACATTTCTTCATTGATCTCATTGCCGTTTTCGGCTTCTTCGTGGCCGGGCTCAACTTTTTCGGAATGCTGTCCCGCAACCAGGTTCTGCGGTTCGGTTTGCTTTGTTGAAACGGTATCGGGATGCCGGGATGCTTCCTGCGTGGCAGCCGGTTGTTCGGCAGAGGCAGGCTTGTTACTCCCGGCATAGTCCGCTGGCGTTTTAACAGCATGCGAACGGCTGATGTACCAGATCCCCGCAATGGCCAGGAACAGGACGGCAGCAGCCGCGCTCCAGCGGACCCAACCCAGGCGTATCGCAGGGCCGGTGGTTGCACTGCCCGGTTCTGTATTGCCACGGATCTGATCCCAAACCTTTGCCGAAGGTTCGTCGGTATCAAATTCATCCCTGTGCTCCCTGATAAATTGTTCTAAACGGCTGCTCATGATAAGCCTCCTTGTTTTAAGAATCCGGTTAATTTTTGTTTGGCCCGCATGTATTGCGTGCGTACGGTGGCATGCGATACGCTAAGGATCTCCGCGATCTCTTCATGGTCGTATCCTTCAAACAGGTAAAGCGTCAATACCGTCCGGTAACCGTTGGGTAGCAGCTTTACTGCTTTTTTAATCTCTTCCACCTTCATCTGGATCTCCGCCTCATCCACCGGTTCCGTTTCAGGCATATTCCCCACATGGGTCTTTTCCAGGTCAACCAGGTCCACTTTCTTCTTTCGCAGGTGGTTGATCGATTTATTGATCACGATCTTTTTTAACCAGGCGCCAAAAGTGGACTTATACTGAAAGGACCCGATGGAAGCAAATGCATCTGTAAAGGACTCCTGCAACACGTCCTCTGCATCACCGGTATGGTTGACGATGCGCAGGCTTGTATTGTACATAGCTTTTGCGTATTTCTGGTAGAGTGCGGCATAACTCTTCGAATCGCCTTGTTTACAGCGTTCTACCAGCTCATCGTGTAGTATTGGTGCGGTCAGTTCCAAGCTTGCCCGGTATATGATTGTATTAAATACAGTTTTTGTAGTACCATGTTGCATGAAAGGTAAAAAGATTTTTAGCTTCTTTTTTACAGCGGAAAGTTGAACATGGACAGATGACAGTTGACAGGGGGCATGCCTGATTTCCT